>NZ_JAUBRK010000039.1:0-76781 GCF_036701825.1 Microcoleus sp. MOSTC5
CGGAAATCTCCCCCACCCCCTCTCCTCCAGCCCCCAACCCGCAAAGGCCGACAATCCGCGTAGACTTAGAACGCTTAAATGAATTGGTGAATCTAGTCGGAGAATTAGTCATCAACCGTACAAATTTAGAACTTCAAGAATCCGAACTGCGCGGCGAAGTCAAGCGCATCCGCCGCAGTATCCTAGATTTGAACCAATTCGGCGGTCAGTTGCGAGAAGAATACGACAGACTGAGTTTTGCAGACTGGAGAGGGGGAAACGGTTCGTCTGGATTGGGAAAACTTGCAGCAGCAGAAACAGAATTCCCAATGATTGCTAACGGCAAATCCTCTGTGCCCCATGCTCACTTCGATATCTTAGAGATGGATCGTTATACAGAGTTCCACTCGACAGCCGCAGAAGTCATCGAAACTGCCCAAGCAATTTCTCAATCCGCCACCAAATTAGACACCTTAGCCATGAAATTCGAGCGCAGTACGGACCAACTGCGCCGCATTACCGACCAACTGCGCAGCCGCGTCATGCAGTTGCGAGTCGTGAATTTCAGCCGCGCCGTCGATCACTTGCCCAGGGCGCTCCGGGATATGTGCCTCACATACGATAAAGATGTCAACCTGCTGCTAGTGGGAAGAGATACCAAAATTGACGAAAGTTTGCTCGACGCTTTGCGCGACCCCTTAATACACTTAGTGAGAAACGCTTTCGACCACGGCATCGAAATGCCCGAAGTTCGGCAAGCAACCGGCAAGCCCGCCAGCGGTCAAATAGAAATAGAAGCCCGCCACCAAGGCGGCCAAACTATTATTACTGTCGCCGATGACGGCAGAGGCATTGACCCGGAAATCATTCGCCGTAAAATTGTCACAAAGGGTTTGGCGACCGAGGAACAAGCTCAAGAATTTTCCATTGCCGAACTCTACGATTTTCTGTTTTGGCCGGGTTTCAGCACTGCAGAAGGGGTCAGCGACCTTTCGGGGCGGGGAGTCGGCCTCGACGTGGTGCGAACAAATTTGCGGACTGTGCGGGGGACTGTGAAGGTAGACTCTCGACTGGGAAAAGGTACGAGTTTTATCATCAAACTGCCGCTGCTGCTGTCGATTACTGATGCTTTGATGGTGAAGACCGATCACAATAAAATAGCGGTGCCGCTGGATGCAGTCGAGGAAATTCTGCACATTAAAGCCTCGGAAGTTCACCTTGCCGGCAATCAGCCGATGCTTTGGTGGCGGGAGGAATTTATTCGTTTGGTGAGGATGCAAGATTTGCTCGAATACAGCGTCGTCGCCCCGGATGCCCCCTCTCCTGACCCTTTGACCCTAGAGGAAATTCCCGTCCTGGTTTTGGCTTCTACCGAAGGAATGCTGGCGGTGGCCGTGGAACGGCTGATCGGCCAGCAGGAAATTGTGGTTAAACCTTTGCCGCCACCTCTATCCAAGCCTCGCGGGGTTTTGGGGACTACGATTTTGGGGGACGGGCGCGTGGTGAATATTCTGGATGTGGACGATTTGGTGAGTCAACCTTCGGCAAATAGTTCGATCGCCGCTGTGTCCGGTAAAGTGCAGGAGATTGCGCCGAGTTCGAGTCAGTCACCGCTGATTTTGGTAGTGGATGATTCCTATACAATTCGCCAGTTGCTGTCTCTGACGCTGACTCGTGCTCGCTACCGGGTGGTACAGGCTAAAGACGGAGTGGATGCCCTGGAACAGTTGCAAAATGGTCTTGATTGCAGTTTGGCGATCGTGGATATTGAAATGCCCCGGATGGATGGATTTGAATTGTTGCGATCGATCAGATCGACCCAGCAGTTTGCTAATATTCCCGTAGCCATGCTGACATCCCGCAGCGGCGAAAAACATCGGCAAATGGCAATGGAATTAGGCGCAAATCAATACTTCACCAAACCTTACAGCGAGGCCCAACTTTTACAAGCCATCCCCCAATTAATCAAACACTCAATAATTTAATCCAAAATCTCAAATCTCCACTCAAATAATCCCTAATCTCAAACAAAACTTAGGCAAAAAGTAATTGACTACGCGAATTATAGAGGGAAGATACCCAGCAGACGCACCTACTAAAATCAAATAATCTTCAATCTTCAATCTTCAATCAAATAATTCTTCAATCTAAAATCTAAAATCTAAAATCTAAAATCGAATGACTCACGCCAATTACAATCGTCGCTTCCGGAGCCAGAAACAAAGCACTGTTAGAATTACTCCTAAAAAATTTGTTTCCTTTGAACTAGGAAATGTTTACTATGCTGTTCCAATTGAACGAGTGGAGCGGATTGTTAAAAACTTTAATCCCTACGGTCTTTTACCGGGCGGTAATAGTTTAGTGCGGCATCAAGAAGAACTGATTACGCTGATTAATTTATCTAAAATATTTCCCAGTGACGGCTCTAGACAGGACTCGAACTACCTAATTGTTTGCATTTTAAATAAGAACGATCTGTTGGGGATTCCCATTCCTGATATGCCAAAAATTTTGGAAATTTCGGAAGAAAGCTTCTGCGAGATTCCTGAATTGTACCGTCAACAGCAACTGCCTCCGGTAATAGAAAAGTTAATTCGCGCACCTGACGGTTCCGAAGTTTTTTATCTGAATGTGGATCTATTTAGCGAAATGTAGGGTGTTCGCTTTTCCAGGTACTATACAATATAAAACGTATTTTCGCCAAAAGTTATTTATTTATGAAAAAACTCACAATAATGTCGATCGCCCTAGTAATTTTTGCAGCAACTGTAGAATTGCCGAAGGTGGGGCTACAACTAAGTGCGATCGGGCAAATAGAAACACCCCAACAAATCCAAACACCCCAACCCATCCCAACACCCCAACCCATACAAACACCCCAACCCATCCCAACACCCCAACCACAAACACCCCAACCCATCCAAACACCCCAACAAATCCAAACACCCCCAATCCAAACACCCCAACCAAAAGCAGACGACCCCAAAAAGCTCGGCTACGTCTCCCCAGAATTTGCCGAAAATTTCTCCCAGCAACAAATCGACCTAATCAACGCCAACGTCGAAACCCTGCTGCTAACTCAAAGCTGCTCCCGCTGCGACCTCCGAGCCGTAAAATTAGTTAACATTAACTTAAAAAATCCCATCCTTACAGGATCAGATTTATCAGATGCCAACCTCAGCGGTAGTCGCTTCGAGATATCAGATTTTGTCAACACCAATCTAGCTCGAACAAACTTAAGCGGAGCCGAATTAGTAGGAGCGAGAATCAGCAACGCTAACCTCAGAAAAGCTAACTTGACAAAGACAAATCTAGACGGTGCAGACCTGCGATTTTCCGACTTGAGGGATGCCAATCTTTCCGATGCCAACCTCCGCAATGCTAATATAGATGGCGCTAGTATCGATCGAGCAAGTATGGCCGGCACCACAATGCCCGACGGCCGGAAAAATCAATAATACAGCCTCGTTTCCTGGGCGATTGAAATCGCTTCTTATCAAACAAAGTGCGGATGGCGCGCAGACTGAATCCCTTGTTCCCAGGCTCTGCCTGGGAATCAATATCTAGAGGCTCTGCCTCGTTGCCTCGTTTCCAGCTTCCCTCTTTCCTCTTCCTTCTTCCTTCTTCCTTCTTCCCTCTTCCTTCTGAATCAAACAGCCAAAAACCTCTGAATCACCTCATCGCTTAATTCGCTAGTGCTTCCAGAAGCCACAATTCCGCCTTTTTGCATAGCATAATACCAGTCAGCTTGCCGCACAAAATGCAAATGTTGCTCCACCAACAAAACAGAAATTCCTCTAGTCGCAACTACGCGGCGTACCGCAGCTTCTATATCTAAAATAATAGACGGTTGAATCCCCTCCGTCGGTTCATCCAAAACCAGTAATTTCGGCTCACCCATCAAAGCCCTAGCAATAGCTAACTGCTGCTGCTGTCCCCCGCTCAAATCACCTCCCAGGCGATCGAGCATAGTTTTCAAAACAGGAAATAAATCAAAAATTTCATCAGGAACTTCAGGATTTTTGCTTTTGGTTGGTTTCGCTTCCAAACCTAACAAGAGATTTTCTTTTACCGTCAAACGGGGAATAATTTCGCGTCCTTGAGGCACGTAACCAATGCCCATTTTCGCCCGCTGGTGAGTCAACTTAGAAGCAATAGATTCGCCGCCAAAAGCAATAGTGCCGCCGCGCGGTTGCAGCAACCCCATAATCGTTTTTAGCATAGTAGTTTTGCCCACACCATTGCGGCCGATCAAGCAAACCATTTGCCCCGCCATGACGCTTAAATCGACATCGCGCAAAATGTGACTTTCGCCGTAATAAACATTCAAATTAGAGACTTGCAGCATAGTTTTTAATTGGTAATGGGGCATGAGAATTGGTAGCAACTACCAAATAACTTCTTCCTTCTTCCTTCTTCCTGATATCCGTTACATCCGTTACATCCGTTACACAAGCCGTTGCCGAACTTCCTTCTTCCTGATATCCGTTACATCCGTTACATCCGTTACACAATCCGTTGCCGAACTTCCTTCTTCCTGACATCCGTGACATTCGTTACATCCGTTACACAATCCGTTGCCGAACTTCCTTCCTCTTACTCTTCCGGTTTTCCCAAATATACCTCAATTACCCGATCGTCATTTTGCACCTCATCCATAGTCCCCTCGCACAAAACCGCACCCTGATGCAACACCGTCACCTGCTGCGCAATTTGCCGAACAAACTCCATATCATGTTCAATTACCAACACCGAATGACTTTCGGCCAGCGAAATCAGCAAATCTCCAGTTAACACCGTTTCCTCATCCGTCAAACCCGCCACAGGTTCATCTACCAACAACAAATCAGGAGATTGAGCCACCAACATTCCAATTTCCAACCATTGCTTTTCCCCGTGAGAAAGCAAACCAGCCGAAACATCAGCTTTACCAACTAAACCAATTGTTTCTAACAAACCGGCAACCGTGCGTTTTTCAGCAGTAGAAGCAGGCTTGAACAAAGTCGAAAAAACATTTTTAGGGCTGCTGCAAGACAATTCCAAATTTTCGCGCGGCGTTAAATTTAAGTAAACTCGCGGCGTCTGAAACTTGCGGCCAATTCCCAAGCGCGAAATCCTATCTTCCGACAACTTGCGCAAATTTTGTCCCTTAAATAACACCCTGCCCTCTGTTGGCTGCACCTTCCCGGTAATCGAATCGAGAAAAGTTGTTTTCCCCGCACCGTTGGGGCCAATGATAACTCGCAGTTCACCCGCATCCATGCTGAAATTTAAACCGTTGATAGCTTTAAAACCATCAAAACTAACAGTCAAGTTTTCTATTTCTAATACTTTTCCATTCATAATTAGTAATTAACTCAGTAATGGACAACAACCGATACCCTTTGTAGGTGCGTAACGCAAATCTTCTCCTTATTAAGCAGATTTTTTACCCTGCCGTGACACCATATTTTATACTTTTTTCTGGCAGTTTACTCTAAACTAAAACTGCTAGAACTGCTCGAAATTGGAGGTGGAGTGGCAGCTAAAATGCGTTCAGCTAACTTCGAGAGTGGCAAACTTTGCACGTATACTTTTCCAGGCCCAGTCATCTTTGCCAAAAACAAGCCTTCACCTCCAAATAAAGCATTTTTAAACCCGCCAACAAATTGAATGTCGTAGTCTACTGTGGGAGCAAAAGCTACTAAACAGCCGGTGTCTACTCGCAACACTTCGCCAGCTCCCAAATTTTTCTCAACTATTGTTCCTCCCGCATGAACAAAAGCTAGCCCGTCACCCTGCAATTTTTGCAGAATAAAACCTTCTCCGCCAAAGAAACCGGCACCGAGCCGTTTGGTGAAAGCAACCTCAATTTCAATGCCGTTGGCCGCACAGAGAAATGAGTCTTTTTGACACAAAAATTTACCGCCAAGTTGACCTAAATCGAGGGGAATTACTTTACCTGGATAGGGGGCGGCAAAAGCGACGCGGGCTTTGCGATTTCCGGCGTTGACAAAGGTGGTAATGAAAAAACCCGCTCCTGTCAGCATCCGTTTGAAACCTTGAAATAAGCCGCCGCCTGTAGATGTTTGCATTTGGATGTCGCCTTCCATGTATGTCATGGTTCCAGCTTCAGCCCTGACGCCTTCTTTGGGGTCGAGTTCAATTTCGATGAGTTGCAAATCGTCGCCGTAAATTTTGTAGTCAATAATATCTGCCATATGTTTACTCTCAAGTTAAAGAACGAAGCTGTTTGCTAAGGATATATAAGTAGGTGGACATATATATTGCGTATCCTCAGAGAGAAACCCAGCTTTTCCCAGTTTATTGCGATTGCTTCGTTCCTCGCTGCCGGGTGACATTTATTTATGTCCGTCTACTTATATATACACGATCTTTTTGCACTCAATGTTCAAGTTCTTCTTTTTCGCGCTGCACTTGGGGGTCTTGTTCCAGGCTAGGGTAAGTAGATGCGTACTTCGGTCTTCTGAACAGGGTGCGGATTTGGTCAAAACCTTGATGTTGCAGCCATCCGACTAAGCCGTCGGGCAAAACTGTAACTACTATTAGGAATAGCGCGCCTTGGAAAAATAGCCACACTTCGGGGAATTGTTCGCTCAAGAAACTCTTGCCAAAGTTGACTAGCAGCGCTCCCAATATTGCTCCCGATAATGTGGCGCGACCTCCCACCGCGACCCAGATTACCATTTCAATTGAAAAGGCAATATCCATTGCTTTTGGCGAAATAATTCCGGTTTGTACGGTAAATAATGCGCCTGCAATCCCGGCTAAACCGGCGGAAATTGCAAAGACTAAAACTTTGTATCCTGTGGGATTGTAACCTGAGAAACGCAGGCGTATTTCGTCGTCGCGAATTGCTACTAGCAGGCGGCCGAAACGCCCGCTGGTCAGCCAGCGGCAGAGGGCGTAAGTTGCTGCTAGAAATAGTATGGTGAGAATGTAGAAAATATATTGAGTATCCCGATCATTTACTGTGGCTCCGAACAGGGTTTTAAAGTCGGTGAGTCCGTTGGTTCCGTTAATGAGTTTTTGTTGACCGTTAAAGAAGTTGAAAAATACAATAGTTGCTGCTTGGGTGAGAATTGAAAAGTAAACGCCTCGAATTCGATTGCGGAATACTAAATAACCCAAAAGTGCGCCCAATATAGCGGGGATGAGAACTACTGCTAATGCTGAGAAAGGAAATGAATAAAATGGTTGCCAAAACCAGGGCAGTTCGGTAACGCCGTAGAGGTTCATAAATTCTGGCAATTGACTGCTGGCGGTTGGGGGAATTTGCAATTTTAGGTGCATGGCGAAGGCGTAGCCGCCGATCGCAAAAAATACGCCGTGTCCGAGACTCAGCAATCCCGTGTATCCCCAAATCAAGTCAATGCCGAGGGCGGCAATTGCTAGTGCTAAAAATCGCCCCAATTGATTGAGCCGAACGTCGGGGAGTATTCCTGGGATCAGGAATATGAATGTGAGGGCGATCGCGCTGACAATTGCCGCTTCTTTTAGCCAGGCTTTTTGATATTTTTTCTGCATTTTTCGCTACCCTCGCAGTTGTAATTTTTAATTTTCTACCGTCCGCCCTTTTTGCGGGAAAATCCCTCCCGGCTTCACTTGCAGAAAAGCCATAATTAAGGCGAATACCATTACTTTTGCCATGCTGGTTGTGGCGAAAAATGTGAAGAAGTCGGCTAAAGGCTTGACAGGAGCTAACATTATTGCTAAGGTTCCCGAACCGATCAGGTAATTTGCAGTACCGATCGCGATCGCAGCAACTACACTCCCCACAATCTTGCCGACACCGCCCACAACCACCACCATAAAGGTATCGACTATATAATTTTGTCCGGTATTTGACCCTACGGAACCGATCAAACTAATCGCGCAGCCAGCGACACCTGCCAGCCCCGAACCCAAAGCAAAAGTCAGCGCGTCTACTTGTTCGGTAGGAATGCCCAAACACGCGCTCATGCTGCGATTTTGCGTCACAGCGCGAATGCGAAGTCCCCACACAGAACGCTGCAAAAATAAGTAAATTCCCGCCAAACAAATTCCTGTCAGCGCAATAATAAAAAGTCGGGCGTAGGGCAACTGAAAATTGCCCAGCGGGATGCCGCCGCGCAGCCATGCAGGCGCAGTCACATCCACATTTTGAGCGCCAAACCAAGGTTTAGTTACTGCCAGTTTGTAAGTTTCCCCTAAAAAGGCGCTCACCGCCCAGGAAATACCCAAAGATAAAGGCAAAATTATGGCGATAATTTTGCTGCGAATGCGATCGAAATCCGATCGCTGCTTCAATACCCGCAAACCTCCAAAAAACAGCAAACAAAACACCGCAATCCCAATTACCAGCACCCAACTGACGCTGCGGACAAACTGCTGCAAAATTAAACTTACGCCCCAAGTTGCCAGCAGAGTTTCTAGGGGCCGCCCGTAAAGATAGCGAATCACTCCGCGTTCAAGAATTAATCCTACCAATGCACATACTAAAAAAGCTAGGGGAATCGCAAATAAAATATACGTTTCAAAAGCAAATCCTCCGATACCTTTGAAGACATTTTGCACCACGAAAGTTGTATAAGCCCCCAGCATCATCAACTCGCCGTGAGCCATATTAATCACGCCCATCAGCCCGAAAATAATCGCTAACCCCAGGGCTGCAATTAGTAAAACAGCGCCGATGCTAATGCCGTTAAATAAACCGTCCAATAAGCCGATCGCCACTTTTTCTCCTCCTATTTTTATATAATATTTGGTGCAATTATGTAACAAGTAATGTGCGCAATGCACAGCCTAAAGATGCGAGTTTTTGTATGAAGGGAAGGTGCGACATAAGCGCACCGAGCGATGTTTTAGGTAAACTAATTAATCCGGAAAATATACGCCTTCCGCACCCTAAAGACGCAATTTTTTGTATAAGGGGAAGGTGCGCCCTAAGCACCCGAAGCGACTTTTTTTCGGCACAGTTATGTAAGGGAAAAGGTGCGCAGTGCGCACCCGGAAAGAGTTTTAAATTAACTTAATTATGAACTCTTGAATTTTCCGCCTTTTGCGGGGTCTGACCAATCGCAAGAAAAGCCTTTTGTTTTAGCGTCAAACTGATTCCAAGGAATCGGCTGCACTGCTTCTGGCGTAGCAAAAATAATGTTAAACAAACCGTCGTCTCTCACTTCGCCCAACCTCACAAACTTAGAGATGTGGTGGTTGTTTTCCATCGTAACTTTGCCCTCCGGCGCGTCAAAGGTTTGACCCAAAGCTGCTGCCCGCACTTTTTCTAAATCGTCGGCTGTCCCTGCTTTTTCGACCGCTTGCTTCCACAGGTAAACCATGATGTAAGCTGCTTCCATCGGGTCGTTAGTCACTCTATCTTTGCCGTATTTTGCTTTGAAAGCTTCCACAAATTTTGTATTTCCCGGAGATTCCACAGTCATGAAGTAATTCCAGGCGGCGTAATGGCCTTTAAGATATTCTACGCCGATCGCCTTTACTTCTTCTTCCGCAATACTGACAGACATTGACGGATATTTGTCCGGCCCCAAACCTGCACCCTGCAACTGTTTGAAAAATGCTACGTTGCTGTCGCCGTTGAGGGAATTGAAAATCACACCCCCGTCTGGCAAAGCTGCCTTAATTTTAGTAATAATTGGCGTGACTTCTGTCCCGCCCAAAGGAATGTAATCTTCGCCAACTAACTCGCCACCTTTGGCTGCTAGCTGTGCCTTGATAATGGTATTTGCCGTGCGGGGGAAAACGTAGTCAGACCCGACTAAGAAGAATTTTTTCCCTTTATTTTCTAGAAGCCAGTCAACTGCTGGCTCGATTTGCTGGTTCGGCACTGCCCCAGTATAAAAGATGTTCTTGGAACACTCTTGACCCTCGTATTGTACGGGATACCAGAGCATATGATTTTTTTCTTCAAATACTGGCAATACTGCTTGGCGGCTGGCGGATGTCCAGCATCCGAAGACGGTGACAACTTTATCTTGGTCGATCAATTTTTTGGCTTTTTCGGCAAAAGTCGGCCAATCTGAGTTGCCATCTTCTATTACTGTTTCGATTTGTTTTCCGAGGACACCGCCAGCTTTATTAATTTCTTCGATCGCTAATTGTTCGGCATCTACAACGCTTTTTTCACTAATTGACATCGTGCCGCTCAAGGAATGCAAAATTCCTACTTTGATCGTGTTTCCACTGCCTGCTGCTGGTGTAGTTCCTGTTGATGTGGGCGAAGTGGCTGGAGTTGCGGTTGGAGTGGGAGTTCTACAAGCTTTGAGAAATAAACTTGATGTTAGGGTAGCAGAACCGTATAAAAGAAATTTCCGCCGATCGAATCGCTTTGCCATTTTTTCTGGTTACTCTTGAATAGATGAGTCAGATGATTGAGAATAATAACACATAGCGACTTGATATTAAGACTAGGCTCATAAGACTGTTGTATGTTTAGCTACAAAACTTAGTGTTTTTCACAAAATGAATGCTTTGTGGGGATTGATGGCAACTGCGGCAGAAACCCGGCTGATACCATGTTAGATGTAAGATTTTAGATTTGAGCTTCACGATGAAATAAGGGTTTGGTGCACGGGCCTACCGTTCCATTCTGTTCTGAAACCGGGTTTAGACACCAAAATACGTCTTTTCAGCAATTAGTGTGACATTAGAAAGCGGGTTTCTTTACATAAATTATCTTATTGATACTACGAGTTAGTCAGAAACCGGGTCGATCGCACAATATAGAAACCCGGTTGCTCGCTCTCAACAGGTTATTGATGCTAGAACTTAGGCACCAACCGGGTCGATGATCGCCCAACATAGGTTTGTGTCAAAGCAGGTGACGATCGCACTTCGCTTTGAGCTCAAAGCAAAGTACGATCGTCACTTGTAGAAATGCCCCTGATTTATGGAGAATAGCGGACTCGAACCGCTGGCCTCTGCGGTGCGATCGCAGCGCTCTACCAACTGAGCTAATTCCCCTGATTGAGTTTTAATTTAGCATTTTAGATGCGGGATTGCCGAATTTAAAAGGCTTACAGGTCTTGCTCGCTCTCACGTTCGCAGACCGTCACCTACGTTAGCACGTAACGGCTAAAAACGTCAAGTGTTTTGCGCAGCCGGCTCAGTGGGGGCGATCGAGCAAAGTTCCGCCACTCTGTCCAACTCTAAATCAGCAAAATAGTCCACCGTCCAATTAGCTTGGCGCTGGATCATGTGAAACGGGTAAGTGTGAGTCACACCCGCAACCTGAATCCCCGCTTTTTTCGCCGCTTCAATCCCCGCAAAAGTATCTTCTATCGCCAAACACTCGATCGGTTGCAGGTTAAATTCGGGATATTTCTGGTTGAGAAGTTCGACAGCCAATAGATAGCCGTCGGGTGCTGGTTTGCTCGCCCTCAAGTCGTCGCCTGCGACAATTAACTCAAAGTTTGCTGCCAAACCGGCCCGATCTAACACCAATTCTATCTCCGATCGGATTGCCCCACTAACTACGGCCATTTTCAGTCCGGCGGCCCGAATTTTGGCAATAAATTCTGCCAAACCCGGATAAATCGGCAGTTTCTGCAAAGTATCTATTTGAGCTTTGTAAGCTTCTGCCTTGCGCTGCAGCAGTCGATCGAGGTATGTTTCTGTCAGAAATCGTCCCCGGCGCTCGAGCAGTGCGGTAATGCAAGCGCGATCGCTCCTTCCCAAACAAACTTCTCGAAACTCCCCACGTTTGAGCTGGAGATTTTCATCGAGCATCAATCGATCGATTATTTTCTCGTGAATAGGCTCGTCATTAACAATTACACCATTAAAATCAAATAAAACTGCTTTTAGAGTCATTAGTCATGAGTCATTAATCATTAGTTATTAGCCTCTTAACAGTCAACAATCAACAGTTAATACATCAAGCGGGAGCTGGTATGCCAGGTAAATCGCCACCAAAATCAGGAGCCCGATCGATAGGATTCCACCCCCTGGCCACCCGCACCTGTTCCAAATCTTCCCCAGGCAAAGGTTTCACACCCTGCGTTACCTGATTTACCCACCAGTGTTCGTGAGTTTGCACCGCCGCGAATCCAGCCGCCCCCACCCAAGCATCGAGGCTGCCAGCCGCGTAAGACTTAATATAAGGCTCTTCAAAGATATCAGCCAGCCACTCTGTCTGGCGCAAAGTTTTTTGGTTTCCGTCCAAAATTGCCACTTGTCCCCCAACTTTCAGCAGTCGGAAGCTTTCTCGCAAAATTGCCCGCGATACAGCAGGTGGCGTTTCGTGAAACAGCAAGGAAGCTGCGACTAAATCGAAGCTGGCATCGGGAAAAGCAACGCTTTCGGCATTTCCGTGCAACCACTCGATATTTAAGCCGGCTTTTTGCGCTTTAATTTCGGCAACTACCAGCATATAAGGCGACAAGTCCAGACCGACAACTTCCGCTTCGGGAAAAGCCTGCTTGAGCATGAGCGTTGTCGAACCGGTGCCGCATCCCAAATCGATGATTCGGCGCGGTTTCACCCGCACAGCGTCTATTAAGCCTTGCCTGACGACTGTTTCGTGGGGGGGCAAAACATATTGCGTGATAGGATCGTAGGAAACGGCGGCACTGGGGTTGAGGTAGCCGCCTTTAATGCCGTGAAAGTTTTGGCTGCTGTAATATTCGGGATAAACTAGGTCGGGTTGTCGGTAGCGATCGCCCGCTGTTTCCCAGTCGATACCTTCGTAGAGTCGTTTCAGTGCTTCTTCGTCGATCGCCAGTCGAATCAGGGGCGACAAAAAGCGCTCGAAAAATGTATCCTTGCCAACAGCCATAAAACTCCTTTAACAAAAACTATTCTAATTTTAGCCAAAGGCAGTCAACTTAGCATTCATTAAAACTGTTGAGTCGCTCTTCCCTCTTCCCTCGAACCTCTATCCCTTACCTCGGTTACAAACTCCGTGGGCTTCCCTTCCCACTTCCTCCTGATACCACTTTCCAAAAATAATGGAACTGTAGATAATATCCAAAACCTTGTATTATAGGCATTCCCAAATTTAAAATCTAAAATCTAAAATCTAAAATCTAAAATAGTCTTACTTGCCGTTACTAATAGGAATTTTTACCAAAAACTCCGTGCCACCGCCCGGAGGTTTAGAAATTTCGATGCTGCCGCCGTGTCCGTCCACTACAATTTTGTAGCTAATTGCTAACCCCAAACCAGTGCCTTTGCCCACGGGTTTGGTAGTAAAAAAAGGGTTATAAATTTGGTCTTTAACGCTGTCGGGAATGCCCGGGCCGTTGTCTGCGATCGCCACTTTCAGAAATTTACCGCCATTTTCGCGAACTACTCCCGTGGAAATTGTAATGATTTTATCCAGGCGATCTATCTCGTTCAAGGCATCGATCGCATTGCTCAGCAAGTTCATAAACACCTGATTGAGCTGAGACGGATAGCACTCGACTAAAGGTACTTTTCCGTATTTCTTGACTATATAAACTCTATTTTTGAGGCGATTGGAGAGCAGCAGCAAGGTATTTTCCATACCTTCGTTAATGTCCGCCAGCTTTTTGTCAGATTCATCGAGGCGAGAAAAGTTGCGCAAAGAAAGAACTATGCTGCGAATGCGTTCAGTTCCTATTTTCATAGAATCCAATATATGCGGCAAATCTTCCTCGATAAATTCTAACTCAATTTCTTCTACAAAATCTGCGATTTCCTGGGGAACCTCTGGGAAGGTTTGTTTGTATAAACTCACCAAGTCTAACAAATCTTTAGTATATTTGCTGGTGTGAGGCAAATTAGCGGAAATGAAGTTAACAGGGTTGTTGATTTCGTGGGCGATCCCGGCCACCATTTGACCTAATGATGACATTTTTTCGCTCTGCACTAAATGAGTTTGAGTTGTTTTCAGTTCATTTAAGGCACTATTGAGCCGTTTTATTTGGTCTTGGGTTTGACTGTAAAGGTGAGCTTGAGTAATTGCGATCGCCAATTGGTCTGCCACAGCTTTTAACAGTTGGATTTCCTCCTCGCTCCACAGCCAATGAGTAGCGTGGCTGCAAATTAAATAACCCTGCGGCTGGTTCTGAGTCTGAACAGGTACGGCTAAATAGCTATTAGCTTTAAGTTCGATATGTTGAGCTGCACACTCCGCCAAAGTGTCGCTCGAAAGAATAATTGGTTCGCTTTGACCGCTCCGTACTAACACATTTTCGATAAAGTAAGGATCAAACTTTATGGCTGGTGTCGGAGAATCCGATTGGCAAGATTCCGACATAATTTTTAACATTTTGTTTTGCGGTTCGTACCAACCAAAAGCCGCCCGTTCTAGATGCAGCAAACTTACTATTTCTTCGACTGTACTTTGCACGATTTTGTCTAATTCTAGGGAAGCCCGAATGCGTCCGGCAATCCGGTTGAGCATCGCTTCTCGCTCCGCTTGAGCGCGATTGTTTTCGGAAGAGTAAATTAGCCAAATTGCTGCTAGCATTGCCGGGCCGAGCAGTCCGGCGACTACAGATGTCAGCAAATTTAATGCTTGCAGTTGGGATTCAATATTTTCGCGGGGAATTACTAAAGCCATCGACCAGTTAACTTCCTTGAGGGGAGCATAGGCCACATACACCCATTTGTTATCTATTTTTACCAGTTCGATGTTCGTCTGGCGATCGATCATCTGCCGCGCAATTGTGGAGAGTGCGGGGTCTTGTGAGTGTAAAAAGCTTGGGGCCGGCCGATCGATATTTCCGATTAAGTTACTGTTGGGATGAACAATTGGCACTCCTTGTGAATTGATCGCAAAAGCATAACTGTCGGAACCGTACTGCAAGCTGTTAGCCACAGATGCTACTCTGTCTAATTTTATAGCGCCTGCGAGCACTCCAATTACTTTATTGGAACCGGGAGGCAAGGGCCAAATAGGAGCTGAAATGATGATCGTCGAAACTTTTGTACTGCGGCCGATCAGCGGGTCGGAAACGTTGACATACCCTGCCATTGTTGTGCGAAAGTGTTGGCGGTCTTTGGTGTTTCCGCGGTTGCCTAAAGTGTTGATAAATGAGCCGTCGGATTGAGTTAATGACAGGATGAAATACTCTTTTAATCTGTATATTTCTCCTTGCAACCGGGGCTCGACTAATTGCCAATTGAGAGTCCGAACCGTAGGATCGTAAGCAATGGTTTCTATTTCTGCTTTGCGGCTGCTGAGCCAGCGGTCGATTTCGTCGGTGCCTTTTTCTAGTTTTAATAGTGCTATTTGCTTTAAATTGTCGAGGATTAGTCCGCGCACAAAAAAATAGCTGATGCAAGCAGTTGTGCTAATGGTTAAAGCCGTGGTGGCCAGAATTAGCAGGGTCAGCAAATGGCGGCGCTGCCGTCTGTGCTGCCAAAGACTGTGCGCTTGTTGCCACCCTGATTGAGCAGAACTGCTGATGTTGTCCCAAAAGCGGCGCAGCTTTTTTGTTGGGTGCGGCGGCGCAGACATAGATCTGGCTTGATTTGCTGGGTTTTGCATCATCAAATGTTCCCTCAGAGTCAAATTCATCAAACGGCATTCTTCCTTGGTCCTTCGGCAGAATTAATATCAGGCAAGTAGTGACACCAGTTTAAGAAAAGAATGCAACTGTAGCCGAGATAAAAACGCTAGTAGTGATTAGTTATTCCCAATTCTTCAATCCTTTAATCTCAAGTCTAAATGGTATGATTTGCATTCCTGACTGCAAACAGTTTTTATTCTGGTAGGACACTCGCATTCTATTCTGGCATCAATTTTATATTTCGACCTTCGGTTTACCTACTTGAGGTGAGTGCTTTACGATATCTTTAATATCTATCTTGTTTGTATAACAAAATAATTGTAAATAACACAGAGAAAATACGGAGCTTTTTAAATTAGCAAAGTATTATAATGTATGGGGAAAACCCTCTTGACAATTTTACCAGTCTGTGCTGTAGTTTTAAGGGGAAATTTTTTCCTCTAAAGCTTTTTTGGCGAAGCGGGTTGCATAAACGGTGAGGGCGATCGTTGCTAGCAAACCAATGCCGTAGAGAGTCCACTCAGCAGAAGTGCGCGATCGCCCTGGCGATCCGAGTGCAGCCAAACTCCCGGCCAGGGAACCGATATAAACATACATGACAGTTCCGGGAATCATGCCGATCCAAGATGCGAAAAAATAGTCTTTTAGAGATACCTGCGTGACTCCAAAAGCATAGTTAAGCAAATTAAACGGAAAAATGGGAGAAAGCCGCGTCAGCAGCACAATTTTCCATCCTTCAGAGGCAACTGCGGAGTCGATCGCCTTAAATTTTTGATTGCCCTCTATCTGTTTGGAAACCCAGTCGCGAGTTAAATACCTTCCTGTTAAAAAAGCGCAAGTTGCGCCTAAAACTGAGCCGATGGAAACGCAAACCGAACCGCCAACGACTCCGAACAAAACGCCAGAACCTAGAGTCAGCAAAGAACCGGGGATAAATAGAACCGTTGCTACAATGTAAATTAGAATAAAAGCAGCAGGGCCCCAAGGGCCGAGACTCGCGATCGACTCCAGTGCATTTTTCAAAATTCCTTGGAAATTAAAAAACTTAGTCGCTGCAATTAAAGCCACAGCTAAACCAATCCCTAAAATCAGCTTCCAACTGTTGGATGGCGGCGGATTTTCACCGGGCGATCGCGAATCATTCATTGCTTACAATCTCCACTCTCAATAATATGGACATGGGGCATTGGGCCCAAAAGCATGGGGAATCGGGAATCGGGAATCGGGCCCAAGAGCATAGTTTCTTCCTTCTTCCTTCTTCCTTCTTCCTTCTTCCTTCTTCCTTCTTCCTTCTCAAATCAAAGTACCGCCGCAGCTAGAACCGCAACCCGCCGTACAGCCGTAACAATAAGCAGCAGTTTGCACCTCTTGAATCAAATCTAAACTGCCAGATTCGAGCAATTTAGCAACAGTTATCTTTTCCCCGCTGCCAGTTTTCGCCGGCAGATTTTCCATTTGGTTAAAATCGCAGTCGTAGACATTGCCTAAATAGTCGATCGACAATTCGTTACGGCACATTAAATGTTCCAGAGTACCGGGATTAAAATTCTCCTCCAAAAACCCGAGATAAGGCTTGTGGAGTTTCTTATGTTCCAAATGAAACTTAGTCCGTCCCACCGGCAAATTAGTAATCGCGAACAATTGATTAAAACAAATCCCAAAATGTTCTGCTAAATAAACCTTGTAATCTTGCTCTAACTTGCCCTGTTCCGGTGTTAGCGAAAACTTATCTGTTGCCGGCACTTGTGGATTGTACACCAAATCCAGAGTTAAATTTGGGTTTTTCCCGTATCCCAACTGATTTAGCTTTTGCAGTGCCCGAATCGAACTGTCAAAAACACCGCTACCGCGCATTTTATCCACATTGTCAGCTTGGTAGCAGGGAAGCGACGCCACAATTCTGAGTTGATGCTGCGCGCAATATTCGGGAATATCTTCAAAACCTTTTTCAAAGTAAATCGTCAAATTAGAACGAACAATTACCTCTTTACCTGCGGCCCTGGCAGCTTCCGCCAGCGGTTTAAAACCGTAAAGCATTTCGGGAGCACCGCCAGTGAGGTCAACAGTTTGAATTTGAGGAAAACGGCGAATGATTTGAATTAATTGGTCGCAAATTTCCGGGGAAAGTTCTTCTGTTCGTTTCGGGCTAGCTTCTACGTGGCAGTGAGTGCAAGCGAGGTTGCAGCGTTTGCCGAGATTAATTTGTAAAACTGTAATCTGCTTTTTAGTTAAAGCTGAGTGAAGTTTGTTTTTGAAAGGCGTGACTGCTGTCTGAATCATGTGCTAACCTTTTAGTCTCTGAACGCAACGAATGTAGAGGCGTTCGGCCGGAACGCCTCTCATAATTTAGCACTAATTATTTGGATGCGACAGCGACAAATTTTAACCGATCGCTACAAAGTTAATTGAACCTCACATCTTGCAACATTATTAAAAACAGGCTTTCCGGCCTGTTCCACAGGAGAGGAATTTTGTGGTGGAACAGGCCGGAAAGCCTGTTCATAAAAGGCTTATTGACAATACTGCAAGAGCTGAGTTAAAATCGACAAGGCAAGAATTATAATTTTGACACTAATCTTACTTTAGAGAGTCCACTAATTTCTCAACTCGTGCTTTAATTTCATCTCGAACGCGGTGAAAAGTTTCGATGGGTTGTCCGTCGGGGTCGTCGAGTTGCCAATCTTCAAACACTTCTCGCAATACCCACGCTTCGGGTAAATTCACACCGCAGCCGCAGAGAGAAATTACTGCATCGTAGTCTTCAGCATTGAATTCGCTTAATGGGTTTGATGTTTGATCGGTGATATCAATGCCGATTTCTGACATGACTTGAATTGCTGTGGGGTGAACTTTGCTTGATTCTAAACCGGAACTGGTGACTCCAATTTTACCATCTCCGATTGTTTTAGCGAATCCTTCTGCCATTTGCGATCGGCAGGAGTTTCTTTTGCAAACAAACATTACTTTTTTCATAGTTTTTGCTGGTTGTTGGTTGTTAGTTGTTAGTTGTTAATTAGATGTTTCAAGGGCGCGATTTGCTACGTCGATCGTTTCTTTAGCGGCTTGTTCCTTGCGTTCGCTGTAGCGATCGGTCAAATAGTCGGTTTGCTCCCGCAACAGCAAGGTAAACTTGTACAGTTCCTCCATCACGTCGATCGCGCGATCGCGATAAGGCGAATCCTTCATCGTCCCATCGTCGTTAAACTCTTGATAAGCCTTAGCAACCGAAGACTGATTCGGAATCGTAAACATCCGCATCCAGCGACCCAAAATTCTCAAAGTATTCACAGCATTAAAAGACTGCGAACCGCCGCTGACTTGCATCACCGCCAAAGTTCGGCCTTGAGTCGGTCTGACAGCCCCAATACTTAAAGGAATCCAGTCAATTTGGTTTTTCAGAATACCCGTAATATTGCCGTGCATTTCTGGACTCGACCACACTTGACCCTCCGACCACAGGCTCAATTCCCGCAACTCTTGAACCTTCGGATGAGTATCAGGAACGCTGCCGTAAATCGGCAGTTCTAGAGGATTGAAAAATCGAACTTCGGCACCGAAACCCTCAATAATTCTCGCCGATTCTTCCGCCAACAAGCGGCTGTAAGAACGCTCTCTTAAAGAACCGTATAGAAACAAAATTCTCGGTTTGTGCGTAAAACTTGTCATGATACTTTTAATTAAAATCCCGAAATCCGTTAGATATTTCTCGATAAACTGCGACTGCTAATTGTGCTCCCCAAATCGGAGCAACCCAGTAAACCCAATGGTGTTCCCAAATGCCGCCAATTAAAGCCGGGCCGAGCGATCGTGCCGGATTCATGCTCGCTCCGGTAATCGGCCCCATAAATGCAGATTCTAAGCCGACAGTTAAGCCAATTGCTATCCCGGCAAAACCGATGTGAGCGCGTCTATCTAATCCAGAACCGAGGATGACCAACATTAAGATAAAGGTCAAAACTGTTTCTAAAATTAGAGACTGCAACCAGTTACCTTTGAGAGGAATAGTTGCACCGAGATTGGCTACTTTACCTAGGGTAATTAGCAGCAATTGAGAAGCTGCGATCGCACCAGCACACTGCCCTAAAACGTAAGGCAAAACTTTGTATTTTGGGAAAAAACCGCTCGCCCAAAACCCTAAAGTTACGGCCGGATTAAAGTGTGCACCGCTGATGTGTCCTAGGGCGTAAATCATCGCCGTTACTACTGCACCAAATACAAAACTGATGCCTAAATGAGTTACGGAACCAGCGCTAGTTTTGTTAACCATCACCGCGCCGGTGCCTGCAAAAACCAAAATAAATGTACCTAGAAATTCCGCGATCGCCTCTCGCCTGCAATCGCGGCGAGCACAAGCTAACCTATGAGCTGTTGCATCCATCGCTCTGAACTAATTGTTGCCATCCCATCATATCAATAAAAATTGATATGTCAATTATCAAAAAAGCCATATCAGTATTTGAGTGATTAAGAAATATTGATGGGTTAACCCGAGTCGGAACAGGGGCGCGCCGGCAGGATCGGGCTGAAGCGCCGGTATTGGGCGAGATACTGTTCGAGGGCGACAAACTGGGTCAAATTGAGTCTGTAGTAAATCCAGCGGCTTTCTTGGCGGCTGCGGACTAAAGCTGCATCCTTCAAGGCTTTGAGGTGAAAAGAGAGTTTCGACTGAGGGACTTCAAGTCGATCGCACAAATCGCACACGCACAACTCCTGTTCCCGCAGCAACTCCAAAATCTGAAGCCGCAGGGGGTCAGAAAGAGCGTGAAAGCCAGCAGCGATCGATTTATCTGCAACAGGTGGCGCGATCGGAGAATTTTCAACCATAAATTACCCTTAAAATTTTATTCAAAAACTCCCGGCGCGATTTCTTTTTTTACCGTTAGATTTGATCGGGTTATCCTTTGATGACAATCCCAAATCAACTGCGAACTCTTTCTCTTCTAGGACTAACGATTAATTCTCTTACCGATGCAACACCCAGTAAGCACAGCCGCTGATTAACGCAGCAATTGGCAAGGTCAAAATCCATGATAGTAGAATATGATAGAAAACGCGCACATTAGCTTTTTTTGAAATCAATCCGACACCAAAAATTGAACCTACCGAAACATGAGTAGTAGAAACTGGAAGTCCATATCGACTAGCAGCAATAACTAAAAATCCAGTCACTAAGTTTGCCACCAGCCCTTGACCGGTATTCATTGCTGTCAGCTTTTTGCTCATTGTTTCGGCAACTTTTTTAGCATTCAATAAACCGCCGATCGCCATTCCCAAAGCTACTGCTAAACTTCCCCACTGAACTGATATTGATTGACCGACTAACATCAGCGAAACAATTTTCGGAGTATCGTTCAATCCTCGGGCAAAACTGACGATTCCCGCACTCATAAAATGGCAAACATCCACTAACTTTTGACTGGGAATTTGTAAGAAATTTCCCAGGTACCTTTGCGTGCATTTATCTATAGAATCGACCGCGACATCAGCGGTTGTGATGCACTTAAGTATGTTAGTTGCATCTGGCTGGGGAATGGGAATAATTTGTTGAGTTTGACCAGCGCAAATACACCATTCTTTCTGGATTCCTAAATAAACTCGCAGGTAGCGAGACAGCCCATAAATTAAAGCTGCTAATGGAATCGCAATCATGGGACTCAGCAACAAAGGCATTAGAAAAGTGTTCTGCAATGCTGTAAAATTAACTTCAGTAGCAATTGCTACTAAGCCTGCACCGACAAGAGCACCTGTAAGACCGTGAGTTGTGGAAATAGGGAATCCAGTTAAGGTAGCAAGAATAACGGTTAAACCCGCAGCGATCGCGACTGCCAAATGAAAATCTGGGGCATTGGCGATCTCGTCTGGAACTAGCCCTTTTCCCGAAAAGCTTTTTACCAGCGTTTCTGCTAAAAAAATAGAAAATACTGAACCTGCAAAAGTTGTGATCGTTGCCCAAGTAATTGCTGTTTTATAGCTCGTCGTCTGACTGCCAAACAGTGTTGCCACGCCTTTAAAATTATCATTAGCACCATTGCAGTATGCTAAAAAAAACGTGGCGATAAATAGCGCAATAAGTAACATTTTATTACTCAGAATAAGTGTGGTTTTTTTTGAAACAGTTTTTTGCCCAAGCCCCTACAGCCGCAAATTTGATTGTATAGACAGAGTTGCATCAAATAAAATAATTAAAATATTAAGATTTCTTTTGGGATTAGGCGAGCGATCGCGTCTTAATTTCGCGCCAGCAACATGAGCGCGATATTGAACGATACTATAATTAAGGCTCGGCGATCGCTTCCGGTACATTCACCCTACCCATTCACTTAGGATTTTGTACCCTTGCTGGCACATCTGTCAATCCCGCCTTCTGCATCAGCGAAATCACCCCTATAGATAGAATTCCCCCAATAATTGCCCCGACAACTACCAGGATAATAAAGACTTTTTGCAGAGTTTTTTTAGTTGCCGGGTGGTACTGTCTCGGCAATGCTTCACCTTGCTCGTCAACTTCTTGCTCCAAGGGGTCTAGCGGATTGGAGGGATTTGAGTTAAAAGGATTGGGCGCTTGATTCATGGTTAGTTTGGGTTAAAGGAGATCGACAACTATTTTAACTTGCGATTTACCCTCGCAGCTTAAATAATACATTCTGGTTTTACTTAATACTCTATAAATTTTATTAAGCTTGCTAAAATAAGGATTAACCCGGTTTATTGAATAAACCGGGTTTCTCAAGATACTAAAAGTTTTATGTCACGCTTCTGCTTTTGACAAACGATCGAGAGAAATAGTTGCCGCCTCAGATACTTGAGAATTGCTATCTTTTTCTAAGTATTTTAAAGCCGAAACGCTTTTAACACTCGGCAGATTGCCCAAAGCTTCAGCCAGCCGCTGACGGATCAGCCAATCTTCCGACTGAGCAAAATCGAGGATGCGATCGATCGCCCCAAGATCTTTAATTTCCCCCAAAGCCGAAATTGCCGCCTGCTGGATCACCACTTGCTCGCTGTCGAGAGCTTTTAGCAGCACGTCGCGAGCCCGGGGATCTTTGAGATTCCCCAGAGAAACAGCAGCGCTGAAGCGCACCAGCCATTGAGTATCTTCGTAAAAAGCCCGCACCAAAGCATCAAAAGCTCTGATATCTTCTAGATAGCCCAAAGCACCCGCAGCGTCAGCGCGAATGCCGTAATCTGGGTCAGTTTCTAGCAATTTGACTAGAATGGGATAGCACTCTGCTGTCGGTTTGACCCCGAGAGCAAACACAGCCATCGATCGCACTTGCAAACTTTCGTCGTTCAATACCTTTTTAATCAAAGGCACCGCCTCTGCAGCAGGCACGTTCCGCAAGTTGGCCAAAGCCACCATTCGATCCGCTGAATTTTGGCTTTCTAACTTGGCTGCAATTTGCTCTAAGCTTAAAGTTGTCATTATGAGTAAATCTTGTAGTAAAACTTTACATTCGGGTTATTTTGATTATAGGGGAGTCTCAGGGGAAAAGCAGGCAGTAAAAACCGCCCAAGGATTTGAGATCGGTAAGATTGCGGATTAGTGAGACGATTAATCTAAAGCTCAGATTGCGTAAAAATAATTAATTAGAAAGTTTATTATTTAAATCCCAAGCACAGGCGAGGTGTTTCTGCCGTTCCCCAAGGCTTTGCCCGATAGTTAGCCGCCCTCTGACAACCTGCAATCAACTATGTCGTTTTACCACCCGCCCTTTTACTCCTCAGCCTTAGAACAAGCGATCGATCGCTACCCTCTCACTGCCGGGCCAGAAACTTCCTTAGCAGTGGCGATCGCCTTGATGAGTCAGTTGCAAAACAGTTGTCCCCTAGTCAAAACACCTTTACCCTCAGACCGGGGATCTGTGACCGAAACGTCCGCGCCGGACAAGGTGCGGGCCCGCTGCGTGTTCGTCGTGGAGAATCAGCAGACTTTGACCACAGGCAATTTATCCGAGAACCCCAGCCGCGGACTGTTAATCGGCATATTAACTCCCGCCGACCTTGTGAGGCTGATAGCTTCTGGCAAAATAGACAGTCAGCATAAAGTAGCCCTGCACAAAATACCAATTTCCGAAGTGATGTCTCCGGTGTCTGTCTCCCTCACAGAATCCGATGACCAAGACGTGTTTACTGCTTTATCCTTATTTCGCCAGCACAAGATTCGCTATTTGCCGATCGTCAATCAATCGGGCCACTTGGTAGGAGTGCTGACGCGGGAAAGAATTCGCCAAGTATTGCAGCCTTCAAATATTCTCAAATTACGGCGAGTAGCAGAATTGATGACTACGCCAATTACAGCGCCCCACACCGCCTCGCTGAAGAGCATAACCGAACTGATGTCAGAGCATCAAGTCAGTTGTGTAGTCATTACAAAAAACAAAGAATTAACAATGGAGAAGCCCAAAGATGAGTATACCTCCATTTTTCACTATTCGTTTCACCAACCCCGGGGAATTCTTACCGAATATGACATCGTGCAGGCACAGTTTCTAGAACTAAATTTCGAGCAAACCCCAGCTCAAAAAGTCATGAGAACTCCTCTGCAATTTCTTCAACCTTCCGATTCCCTGTGGACGGCGCACAAAGAAATGCAGCAGCAACAAGTGCAGCGGTTGGTCGTGTGCGGGGGGCGCGGAGAACTGTTGGGAATTATTACTCAGACCAGCTTGCTCAGAGTCCTCGACCCCACCGAAATGTATCGAGTTGTCAAACAGTTGCAGCAGTCGGTTTATCAACTGCAAGCCGAAAAAGTGGAACTGCTGCAAAGCCGCAACGCCAAACTAGAACAGCAGGTGCGGGAACGGACTGCAAAACTCCACGAACAATTGCAGCGCGATCGGCTGTTAACTCACATTTCCTTGCGGATTCACCAATCCTTAAACCTCGAAGAAATTCTCCACGCCAGCGTCGATGAAGTCCGCCAAGTTTTGCAAGCCGATCGAGTAGCAATCCTGCATTTAGAGTCCAGCAATTACGGCATTGTAGTGGCAGAATCCGTTGCCGAAAATTGGCCTTCAATCTTGGGAGAAATCCTGCCCGATAATATTTGGCAAGAATCTGCTTCGGTGATAGAACAGGAAATTTATGCCGTCCCCGACATCGACCAAGCCCGTTTGAGCGCCGAAAAATATGCGCGGTTCCAGCAAGCGCAAATCAAAGCTTATTTGATTGTACCAATTTTGGAAGACGGCAATTTATGGGGAATGATGTGCGTCCATCAGTGCTCCGAATCCCGGCAGTGGCAGCCTTCGGAAGTGGATTTGCTGCAGCAACTGGCAACTCAAATCGCGATCGCGATTCAGCAAGCCCAACTCTATCAGCAAGTGCAAAATCTGAACACCGACCTCGAACGTCAAGTCCAAGAACGCACCGCCGAATTGCAGCAAAAAGTTCACGAACTCCAGCATTTAAACGTCCTCAAAGATGAATTTCTCAGCACAGTTTCTCACGAACTGCGGACGCCTTTAGCTAATATAAAAATGGCTATTCATATGCTGAGAATTTCTCCCACACCAGACAGGCGCCAGATTTATTTAGAAATTTTAGAAACAGAATGTACTAGAGAAACAGATTTGATTAATGATTTGCTAGATTTGCAGCGGCTCGAAGCCGCAACTTGTCCGATCGACCTCGAACCAGTAAACTTAGAAGCCTGGCTGCCTACTATTATCGACCCGTTTTACACCCGGGCCCATGACCGCCACCAGGATTTGCGAGTAGAGTGCGATCGCCACCTTCCCACGATCAGTTCCAACCGAGCTAGTTTGGGACGAATTTTAGCAGAGCTCCTCAACAATGCCTGCAAATATACTGCCAATGACGGCGAAATTTCTCTGAAAGTTGAGTGCAAAAACGAATACTGCGAACAACGAGGACAAAGAAAGAATTCGCGACAAGCAATTGCTCTAGCTTCAGAAATCCAATTTAAACTCAGCAATCAATCGTCCATTTCCATAGAGGAATTGCCTCGAATTTTTGAGAAATTTTATCGAGTTCCCAACGCCGATCCTTGGAAACAAGGAGGTACAGGTTTGGGTTTAGCTTTGGTTCAAAAACTTGTCGAACAGTTGCAGGGAAAAATTGAGGTTGAAAGCAGCAATGGCTGGACTAATTTTACAGTCACATTTCCCACCAATCCTGATGAAAATTAGTCCGCCATCAATCAATTTTAGATTTTAGATTTTAGATTTTAGATTTTAGACTTCGGCCTGAGAGGTTCGCCGAGCGCTTAGTCAAGTCGCGCTCAGTCGAACGATTTTAGATTTTGGATTTACTCCACAGACGAATCTGGGAGCTTGAACAAGAGTCTAAAATTTTGGGAGTTCCATGACTCCTGTCGGGGGCTTGTATCCTTTTTTTGGGTGCCAGCTTTTTTGGGTGTCACTCTTTTTTGGAAGCTAGTTTGCGGATGCCAGACGGTGCTGGTGAAAAATTCAAATATTCATTTTTCTCTTCAACAACTGATGATTTAGATGGTTGATACTTCTTGCCTTTGGTGGCATGATTCGCAACTGTACCCAAGCAGGGTATGCCAAAATTTTCTAATTGACTGAAAACTTTTTGGACTACAGAAAATTTGACTTGGCGAATTGCTATAACCATCAGTATTCCATCGGTGCGCGCCGCTAAAAAATTCGCATCTTTACTGTCAACGAGCGGCGGCGTATCGTAGATCACTAAGTCAAATGTTGCCTGAAGTTCTTCCATTAAATACTGCATCTGAGATGAGGCAAGGCGTCTGGCAGTACCGGGAATAGGGAGACCGGCAGTTAATACAAAAAGATTATCTGCTAGATGCGATCGCTGGATAATTTCATTTGGTTCATTTTTATTGTCGAGCAAGTTGCTCAATCCCTTAACATTCGGCAGTTCCAACAACAAGTGCAGGCTGGGCGAATGCAAGTTCGCGTCTACTAACAGCACGCGCTGACCCGCCAGCGCTGCCACGTGAGCTAAGTTTAAAGCAACGGTAGATTTGCCTTCGCCAACTGTAGCTGAACCAACTGCCAAAGAGCTAATCGTTCGATTTGAAGAAAGAAAGCGGATATTAGTATAAAGAGAGTCAAAAGCTTCTATAAATTCCGAAGCATTTTTCTTATTACCCTCTTTTCCTTCAAGATAAGCATAGGCATTAGCAATAGAAGGCGGAAATTTTTTAGCATTTTTGTCAAGAGGAATTGCTCCCAATAAAGGTGCTTCCACCCCATCTTTAACGTCATCAACACTGTAGAAAATATTGCGGATTTTTTCAATGAGGATAGCAGATCCCAGACCCAACACTAGCCCCCCAATCACTGCCATCATAAATTTGTTTTTATTTTTTGATGCAACTGGAATCAGCTTGCCCTTAATATCTCGCGGTATCCGGGGTTCAGAAATTATTTCCCAAGGTACTTGGCTTTGAGCTGCTTGGATGCGCAGACTTTCCCGCTGACTTAAAAGTTGATCGCGGGTGCGGGCGGCGATGTCTAATTGCTGTTGCAGTTCGTTGTAGCGGCGGGCTATACTGGGAAATTCTCTGGCTTGTCGGCCCAAATCGTTTTTAGTTTGGGCGATCGCCTGACTGCGAGCTTCTAAGACTTGAACTTGGTTGGCAGTATCAACCAATTGTTTAATCAAGCCTATGCGAATCGAATTTTGAAAATTCTGAACTTTAGAATTGGCTTGGCTTCCTACTAAATTTTGCCCCAAAATTCGGTCAGTTTGCTGGTTGAGCAAAGCTACTAAATTTGTCCGCTTGCGCTCTAAAGCTTCCACTATAGGGTTAGCCGATTTAAAACGAGCTGTTTCTACAGCAATCTGACCTTCTACTTCCTTAACCTTGGTCAGCAACTCTTTATATTGAGGCTCTTCGCTTAAAGCTGAAGCAGCAATAGCTTCATTTGGTGTAAAATCTAATTGTTTTTGCAAGTTCGCGTACAGCGTTTTCTGTTCCTGCAGCAGCCTTTGAGTTTCTAACTCTAAAGTTTCTACGGTGCGAATTTGCTGGATCAATTGCGCCCCTTGTTCTTTAGGATCGGTAATCTTTTGTTGCTGCTGTATCACCTGTAACTCCGACTTCAGGTCATTTACGCGCTTATTGAGTCCCGGAAGCTGGTCTTCAATAAAATTAACACCTTCACCAATGCGAGTCTTGCGTTCGTCAAGACTATATTTTAAATATTTCTTTTTAATTTCTTGTAAAACGAACTCAACTAATTGAGAGTCAGTCCCCATGAAGCGAACTTCCAAAATTTTAGTGAGAGTCATCTCATTTTCTCCCATCCGCAAAACGACTAAATTTTTTTGAAGAATTGCCTCGGTAAATTGTGGATATCGTTTTTGGACTTGTTTAACAATAGCCGACAGCATCTGAGGACTCTGGAGAATTTGAAGTTGAGTTGCGTAGTCCAAACTAAAAAATTCTCGACTAGGCACTGCCCCGCCCTCGCCGCGATTGGCTAGGGCAGCGGGGTCAACAATTCTTGCCTCCGTTGTCACGGGTTCCACTAGCATCCGAAAATCGCCTTGATATGTTTGCTTACTTCCCTTGATCTGATAAGTAACTCCACCGCCTATTAGACCTATAATCCCAATAATGATTAGGGCTTTGCGCTGAAAAGTCCTCAACAACGGCTTTAGATTCAATCCTTTCTGAGGCTGCGCGCTTAATTCTTCTCCCTCCTCAACGGAAAATTGCTGCACCTGTCGGCTCTGGTTGCTAATGGGTACGATATGAGCGTCCTGTTCTCTTTCCATGTAGACCTCTTTAAAATTTTGTTGGTAAAATCAGCTTTGTTCTGCAAGCCTTTTGGTTGATACTTTGAGCATTGGCTTAAGGATATCACAGGAGATTCTTGCTTGGTCGAGCCCACTTCCTTCTAATAGTTCTCACTACTTTCACATAATATACAAAAATAACTAAATTCCTATGCTTTGCCGGCTGCAAAAATTTTTTTACAACTGCTTGAGAGTTGTATCCGACTGCATTTAGGTCGGCTGCATTGTGCATATATTTAGGGTTTCCGGGGGGGCGAAGCAAACTTTTTCTGGTGTCGCTCAGCTTCGCCGCAGGGGCGCAATAACTTTACCAAACTTTTACAATTGACCGTAACACCTCAGCCAGAGGTTGCGCCGGTTGCCTAGTCATCTATGCCATTTTTGTGTTCGCCTACAGCGACAGCAGCACCTGTTAACTTATTCGCTAACTCACTGGCTAAAAAATTTTCCATTTTTCATGTAGATATAATTAAGAGCATTCAGCAGATTTTTGGAACGGCAACTAATCGAATCAATTTCCGATAAAAATCTGTCTCTTCTTTTAATTATAAACTTTTTGAGGAGCTGGAGGACTGCTTAAGTCTATATAATTCCTCACGTCCTCCATAATATCACAAATTTCTCTCAAAAGTCCGCGACCGACATAAAATTTAATAATGTGCGATCTCAAACTCGATCGACATCTCGAATAACTCAAGCGTTCTGGGTCTTTCTACTGCGGCTGATGGTGTTCCGCAATCTTATGTTTTTGCGGAGAAAAACGAGGTTTCTGGGTTCCTGGGCTATTACTAAAACTATCGCTTTGATTCGCCATACGAGTAAGCTATAGCAATTCTTTCGCTAAACGCGCCACGGTTTTTTATTAAAGGAATCGATGAAAGAGGCTGATGACAAATCCGTAAAATAATAGAATAGAGGAGAAGAGAAAGAGTTCGCCAGTGATGGGAGGATTGCTATAGATGTCCGGATTAGCTGTTTGTAGTTGTTAGTTTGGGAGTTGACTAATTACCCATTACTGATTAAAGCTTACTGATTGTGTGCTTTTTTTTCTCGGAGTTTCAACAAGATTTCTGCATGAACTTCGCGAGTAATCGGATAAAAATGTGTGAGAATCATGCCAGCAATTAAAGCAATTGTGGGCAGCGGCCCGATCGCAACTCGAATAGCAAACAGTGCAGACTCCGGCTGTACGGGTGCAGCCTGTCCCTGAATTGTGGCGAGAAATCCAGCTCCTTCTAATGCTTGTCCCACAAACCACAAACCGAGCGCCAAACCAATTTTTTGCAACAATACCATAAACGAATAGAACACGCCTTCGCGTCTTTCTCCTGTTTGGAGCTCGTCGAGTTCAATTACATCCGGTATCATCGACCAAGGTATGAGATAAGCAGTGGAAACTCCGACACCTGCCATGACGGCTAGCAAATACATCTGGAATACTTGACCTGGTTGCAAGAAAAACAGTCCGGCTTGGGCGATAATCCACAAACTCATGCCCATAAAATATACGGCTTTTTTGCCGTATCTCTCGCTGACTTTACTCCAAACAAATAACATGGCGAGTGCAGTTCCTTGAACTGCGATCGCAGTTTGGGTAAAAGTTGCAGCCGGCAGTTTCATCCAGTCGATTACAAAGTAGGGCAAAATAGAAGCAGTTAATTGCACTCCCAGCCAAGAACAGAGGTAAATTCCAATTACGTACAAAAAAGGGCGATTGTTAAATGCAATCCGCAACTGTTCTTTCAGCGGCAAGGAAGTTGAACTGTCCTCTACTGGATTTTCTTGCAATTGAGAGAGTACGTGTTTGCGGGTTCCTAAAAAGCACCAGTACAAAGGCAACACTGAAATCACTGCACAGATTGCGCCTAATACTAAGTATTTTTGGGTGTCATCTTTAACTATTGCAAAGATAATTTGCGCTAAAATTAACGACAAAATGCTGCCGCCGATCGAGAAAGAAAACCGAAAACTGTTAAGGCTAGTGCGTTCGTTGTAGTCTTGGGTTAATTCTGGAGTGAGGGCGGTGTAAGGCAGGTTGACGGCGGTGTAGGCCGTGTTAAACAAAATGGCGATCGCCACATAGTACCAAAATAGTATCGTTGGATCTTTGCTGGGAACAATCCACTGCAAAAAGAAGAAGATGCCGAAAGGAATTGCCCCGTAAACGATCCAAGGATATCGGCGCCCCCAGCGGTGAGATGTGCGATCGCTCAAAACCCCCACAATCGGGTCATTTACGGCATCCCAAACCTTGCCTATCAGCAAAATGTTGCTAGCAGTACCCGCAGCCAAACCGGCGACGTTGGTAAAGAAATACAGCAGAAAAAATACCAAAACATTCGCAGTAATTGCGGGGCCGAGGTCGCCGGCACCGTAAGCTAATTTTGTTGAGAAACTGAGTTTTTTTGTTTGGGGGTTGTCGGCGGCTGGGTGAGGCGGGGAAGTGTTGCTCATAAACTTTGATTTCGGGATTTTTTGGCAGTCACAGTCTTTCCAGTAGGAGTATAACTCGCGCTACGCCCTGATACTAAGTTTTTTGTAGCGATCGGGATTATTCTCAAGAATGGGTAATTGGTAATTGATAATTGGACTTATGCACCCAGACCTCAGAAACCCGGTTTCTTCGTAGATTTCTCGTTGCTGTTCAGAAATTATTCGTAGAAACCGGGTTTCTAGCCCCCATGCGTTCAAGACTGTACGTTAAGGAAACAATCGCCCTACCTGAACTTCTATTTCTGGAAATGCCAGCATTGATAAAATTCCATCTTCATTAAATACTGTTTCTTGCCTGTAATTTCCCCCCACCAGTTCGTGAAAAACATAAACTTGCCGCCTGTTAACATCAAGTATCCAATAATCAGGAATTCCCGCCTTAGCATAAGCCGGTGCTTTTCGCTTGCGGTCTGTTTCTAAAGTGGTATCAGCTATTTATGCTAATCAGAAAATGTTGGCGGTGCGGGATGAAAATCTTGGTACAGCCGGGTCGATTTGCACTACAGCAATATCCGGTTCTGGTTATGAATTATCACTTAGAGCGATCGGGTCTTGGATGCGAATTAAAGCAAGTCCTGCCAGCAGATTTCTCAGATAGTCCGCTGCACAGAGATTAGTTGCTGCGTGGAGAGGATTTTTTGCACTTATTGAGATAATTTGCCCGTCAATTAATTGGATTCGTTCATCGGGATTGAAAAAGCCAGTTTCGGTCATGCGGCGATATTCGTCTACAGTCCACAAGCGTAAATCTGTTACAGTCATGGCACAACTTCCTTTGGCGATATTATCTATTATCCATTCACATTTTAGTTCTGTATTAAATTGCTATGTCAGCAATCTAGATTTTGCTGTAATTGCTCCCACACACCACAAAATAGCATTGACCATCTCCGAACGCTGGATGTCCTCTTCAGCTAAAAAACTCGCAAACTCTTCATCAATATTTAGGTGGTCTGCAAAAGCATAAAGCACGGGCTTGTACTCTGTGGGCATCGGTGTTAATGTGGCTTGAACTAAATTTAACAGCGCGTTCAAACAGTTAAGAATAGTCCCTGATTCGTCCATATCTTCTGCATCGAGCAAGTACAGTGTTTCTGCAATGTCACAAATAGCATCTATTTGTGTGGGTGGCTTTCCCAGTTGGCTGACATCGATATTGCACAATTGGAGAGCGTTAATCGCTAGTTCTGGACGTGTAAAAAATACAAGTTGACCGCCGGCTACTAAAGGCTGCTCTTGTTCTCCGTAGACAATTAGAGTATATAGATTTGGTACTTCGGTGTCGGGGTCAATGCGGAAACCGAACAGCCACAGCAATTTTTCTGTATTTTGGTTCGCTGTTTGCAGTGTTGTTGCAGCATTTTTTGGTTCTGACATGAATTTTTAATCCCTATAAAATTTATGCAGAAAAACCCGGTTTTTACGCAAAATATGGGTTTGAGTGAGAAATCTATAAATAAACCGGGTTTAGAAAGGCAAGAATGCGTAGTTTTTGTTTATAAATTTTGCTGGATAATGTCGCAGCATTCGGCGACGGTTGCTCTTTCTTCCATTGCTGCGACTAGGGCTTCGTAAGCTGATTTGTGGCTTTCGATCAGGTTTTTTGCTCGCAGCGAACCCCAGTTTTGTTTGAGTTGAATTTCCGAACTGGGACGGCGCAGTTGTGTTAAAATTGCGCTAATTTTTGTACGGTCTTCTGCTCCTCCTTGTTCGCTGCCGTAAACAAATTTTTCGGCGACTATTCCGGCCATCCACACGGTGCAGTATTGGTCTAAAAGTTGGGAGGAAAGAGTGCCATTTTGCAGTTGAGATGCTAATTGTTCGTCTTCAAATCGGACGCCGCCTTGGGCTGTTTGGCCTTGTTTAAATGCTTCCCAAGCGCTGAGGGCGTAGCTGGTTACAGGAATTCCTAACAGGTGGGCGACTAGGAAGTGTCCGGCTTCGTGGTGAAGGATACGATCGCGCTTTTGTTTGGAAGTTCCTCCCAGCCAATCTAATAAAATGGTACCGCCTTGACCTTGCCACTGGAAACTATCGAGAGTAGCTAGCCCCAACAGGCAAAAAGTGGCGATCGCAGGTACAGCTTCTGGCAAGTTGAATAGGGGCCCCAACAATATTGAAACGGTGATGGCAAAGATAGAAATAGCGATAATATTCAAAGAAGTGTCTTTCATAATGGGGAATTAGTAATGGGGAATTAGTAATGGGGAATTGGTAATGGGGAATTACTAATGAGGTAAACTCAGGTACGATCGCGCGATCGGTTTGGCAGCATCGGTTCGATCGCAGCGCCCGGGACTTCCGACAAAAACTCCACCTTCCAGTTTGACTGAAAATTGTCGCTCCGAAGCCACCGATATTAAAAAGATATTAAAATAAATCAAAGTCCAGTAAAAGTGTTAGTGGAATCCTTCATGTCAGTTTTGGCAGCGATCGCAGTTTTAGGTATCTTGATTGTCGTTCACGAACTCGGCCACTTCCTGGCGGCGAGACTTCAACACATCCACGTCAACCGCTTCTCTATCGGTTTCGGGCCCATCCTCTGGAAGTACCAAGGCCCGGAAACTGAATATGCCCTCCGCGCCTTTCCCCTGGGAGGTTTCGTGGGTTTCCCAGACGACGATCCAGACAGTACAATTCCCCCAAATGACCCGAATTTGCTCAAAAATCGCCCAGTGCTCGATCGGGCTATCGTCATTAGTGCAGGGGTAATTGCCAACTTGATTTTTGCTTACTTCCTGTTGGTGGTGCAATTGGGCACTGTCGGCGCTGCAGAAATGAACTACCTACCGGGAGTTAAAGTCCCGGAAGTCGCCGCGGAAGTCAGTTCTGCCGCGAAACAAGCCGGAATTCGATCGGGCGACGTTGTTCTGTCTGTTGACGGCAAGGAATTGGGCGCTTCCCGCGAAGCAATCAAATTATTGGTCGCAGCAATCCAAGATCATCCCAACCAACCCCTAGCGTTGGAAATTCAGCGCCAAGAACAAAAATTTGTGGTGACAGTAACTCCCGAAGAGTCGCCCGACGGCAAAGGTCGCATTGGCGTGCAGCTAACTTCTAACGGCACTGTCGTGCGGCAGAGGGCAGGAATTGTAGAGGCGTTTAGTAAGGCCGCCAAAGAATTTGAGCGGATTGTGGTGCTGACGGTTCAAGGTTTCGGGCAGTTACTTAGCAATTTCAGCCAGACTGCCGACAAGTTGTCCGGGCCTGTAGCGATTGTGGCTATTGGTGCAGGGATTGCCAAATCGGATGCTGCGAGTTTGTTTCAGTATGCTGTGCTAATTAGCATCAATTTGGCTGTGATTAATATCTTGCCTTTACCTGCTTTAGACGGCGGTCAGCTAGCTTTTCTGTTGATAGAAGGACTGCGCGGCAAGCCTCTGCCGAACCGCATTCAGGAAAATGTTATGCAGACTGGTTTGATGCTGTTGCTGGGTTTGGGAATTTTCTTGATTATTCGGGATACAGCTAATTTGGCTGGGTTCGATTTGATGGGCAATCTTCGGCAACAATAGTCAGTAGTCAGTAGTCAGTAGTCAGTAGTCAGTAGTTGGTTGTTATTGATTATTGATTATTGATTATTGGTTATTAGTTATTTGTTATTTGTTGGTTGCCACTAATAACCTATAAGATTAGTCAACAGTTAAAAATTAACAGTCATTAGTCATTACAGTAATTTTGACTAATGACTAATATTCGATCATTAAATTTGGGGAAAAAAGCAATGATTACACAACTGCAATCTCCCGAGAAATCAAAAATTGTCTACCCAGATGACAACGGAGAACCCATGTCAGATAATACCGAACAGTTTCGATTGATCGTCTGGATTAAAGAAAATTTAGAACTTTTATTTGCGAGCGTTGCTGATGTTTTTGTGGCGGGTAACTTACTGTGGTATCCAGTAGAAGGAAATAATAAACTTGCTCAAGCACCAGATGTGCTGGTAGCCTTTGGCAGACCGAAAAGATATCGAGGTTCCTACCAACAGTGGAACGAAGATAACATTCCGCCGCAAGTCGTGTTTGAAATTTTGTCGCCGGGAAACCGTCTAACTCCGATGATTCAAAAATTCAAATTTTACGAACGCTACGGCGTGGAAGAATATTACTTGTACAACCCTGAACAAGTGGATTTAACTATATGGCAGCGTCGAGACCAAGAATTAGAAGCTGTAGAATCGGCGGACGGTTGGGTAAGTCCCAGACTAGGAGTGCGGTTTCAACTATCAGAAACCGCACTACAAATATTCGGACCTAACGGAGCGCCATTTGTAAGTTTTGTGGAACTCGCTCAACTGCGAGAGCAAGCAGAATCAAGAGCTGAACAAGAACAGCAAAGGGCAGAACAAGAACGGCAAAGGGCCGAGCAAGCAGAAGCTTTGCTAGAACAAGAACGATCGCGATCGGAAGCTTTAGAAGCTCGACTCCGCGAAATGGGAATCGAGCCCAATATTTTGTAAATCACTAATGACTAATGACTAATGACTAATGACTAATGACTAAAAAGTTAAGTTTAAAACAACGATCGCTCGAAATTCTGATTCGCCTCAAACGCCTCTATCCAGAAGCTCCTTGTACTCTCAACTACGAAACTCCCGTGCAGTTGCTGGTGGCGACGATTCTCTCGGCTCAGTGTACGGACGATCGAGTAAATTTGGTAACGCCGGCTTTGTTTGAGCGTTTTCCCGATGCGGTGGCTTTGGCAAATGCTGATTTAGAAGAACTCGAAAGTCTCGTGCGATCGACTGGTTTCTACCGCAATAAGTCTAAAAATATTAAAGGTGCTTGTCAGGCGATCGTCAATAAATTTAACAATCAAGTACCGCAGCGGATGGAACTGCTGCTAGAATTGCCCGGAGTTGCCCGCAAAACGGCTAATGTCGTTCTCGCCCACGCTTTTGGTATTAATATGGGCGTGACTGTAGACACTCACGTCAAACGTTTGACTCAGCGGTTGGGATTGACCGAACATACCGATCCTATAAGGATCGAGCGGGATTTGATGGTATTGTTGCCGCAGCCCGATTGGGAAAATTGGTCGATTCGGTTGGTTTATCACGGCAGGGCAGTTTGTAATGCGAGAAATCCGGCTTGCAATATTTGCGAACTTGCAGATTTGTGCCCTTCTGCTAATATTTCGTAGGGTGCGTCAGTGCCGAGGCTAGCAACTAGCATTAAAATATAGAATCTGACGCACCTTACAATTGCTGAAATGAAGAGTTTATAAATGAACTCGATCGGTCGCTCGTTTTTTGAGTTTGCTATAATTCTTGTCAACAGCTTAATACTAAGGAAGTAAGTATATGAGTATTGCGATTTCCCTCAGTCCAGAAATAGAGGCACTACTTCGTGAAAAAGCCGATCGGGAAGGACAAGATATTAGCCTTGTTGCTGCCCAATTGCTAACTCGGATATTAGAATGGGAAGCCCGAGACTCTGAAGAAGCTATTGAGGGTATTCAGGAGGGGTTAAATGATTTTGAGTTAGGACGGTTCCGTTCTTTTGATGAATTTGCTAAATCACAGCGCACCAAGTACAATTTTCCAACAAACTGATGACATATCTCATTGAAATTTCTAGCGTTGCAGAAGCACAAGCAGATAGTGCATTCCTGCTATTATCTCAGATGACATCACCAGAGAAAGCAAGGGAGTAGTATGAGGGATTGTTGAAGGCGATCGAGTCTTTATCGGCGATGCCAAAACGCTGTCCTATCGCCAGGGAAAATCAATACTTCAGTAAAGAAATTAGGCAGTTAATTTACGGTAAAGGGCGCAACTCATACCGCATTCTTTTCACTATTGCCGAAAGTGAAGATGTGTCCGCAGTTCGCATCCTCCACATTCGACACGCTGCACAACAAACTCTTGGCGAGAACCAGGAGTAGTTCCTAGGGTGCGTCAGCTCGAATTAGAGCAACTGTCGATCGCACAATATTACCTGATGCACCCTACAAATGAGATAAGTTGTTGTGTGTAAATAAAAATATTTAAAACTAAAGTTATCCAAAATGACTAAAATATAGTAAAATAGTAGATTGTGATTTATCTAAGGATATCAACAGATTATGGCTAAAAAGAGCATGGTCGAGCGCGAGAAAAAGCGCCAGAGACTCGTAGACAAGTACGCCGACAAGCGGGAAGACCTGAAAGACCAGTTTGACCAAGCTAACAATCAGATGGACAAAATGGCGATTCACCGCCAACTGCAACAGCTACCCCGCAGCAGTTCGCGGACTCGCTTGCGGAACCGCTGCTGGGCAACTGGACGGCCCAGAGGTTACTATCGTGACTTCGGACTGTCTCGCAACATGATGCGAGAAATGGCTCACGAAGGTCTTTTGCCCGGTGTTGTGAAGTCTAGCTGGTAGCACGAAGGAAGAAGGAAGAAGGGAGAAGGAAGAAGGAAGAAGGAAGAAGGAAGAAAAAACTCACAATTAATCGGCAGGATTATGTTTGGGGTTGATTTTTGTTTCAGACTTATGAGTTAAATTTTCCTCCTTCTTGCTTCACTGACCGCAGCATTTATCGATGCCGAGACTTTCGAGTAACAAGTCGCTGACGGCATTGGCGATCGCAAATTCGCCGTAGAAGCTTTTAGAAAAATCATAAGCCTGCATTTCGGTGACGATCGCAATTACGAGGCTGCCCAAGTCATTTTCGCCTTCCATGCGCTGGCGGACATAGATTTGGGCAGCTCTTTTAGCTATTTGCTGGTTGGCTGCTTCTGGGATAAACTCGGAGTCTAGCCAGGCCAGCAGCGTTTGTTGGAGCCATTGGCCTTCTTGTTCGGGGTTTTTGGCGGGCGGTAAGGTAATAGGTTCAATGGTTTCAGACATGATTATTCCTAATTGCTAATGTTGACTTTGAAAAGTTAACTGAGAAATGACAACTGATAAATATATGCAATATGATATACCGACAATTATACAAGGATATGCCCAAGGCTACTTCTTGATGGCAAATGACGGCGAGGAAAGTTTGGGGTGGTATTCCAGCCGACAGCGGGCGCTGATTCCCCTGGATGAAAGATTTACCTATCCGAAATCCCTGCGCCGCCAAATCAATCAAAATCGGTTTTCGGTGGCTGTGAACCGCGATTTTGGGGCGGTGGTTGAGGGTTGTGCCGATCGCGAAACGACTTGGATTTCTAGGGAACTCAAACAGATTTACTGGGGTTTGTATGAGGCCGGTTGGGCTTACAGCTTCGAGACTTGGTGCGGCGACGAATTGGCGGGCGGTATTCTCGGATTGTCGATCGGCGGTGCGTTTATTGGGGAGTCGATGTTTTACCGAATTCCCGAGGGTTCTAAGGTGGCGATGGTGAAGTTGGTGGAAAGATTGCGCGATCGATCTTATCTACTTTTCGACGCTCAAATGAACAATCCGCACTTGGAAAGATTCGGCGCTTATACTGTTAAGGAAAAACTGTACAACACTCTTTTGCAAGCAGCTTTGAAGCGCCGCTGCTCGCTATTTTGAATATTTTGTCAGTAGGGAAACGGCACTGCCGTGTCCTCTGCCTTATCCTCACCCCTAGCTAAACTTTTCAGCCCCGGTATAATGTTCCTAAAGTATACAAATCGAGCAAAAAGCAATGATAGATCCAGTCAGCGCGGGTTTGGGTTGGTTATTGGTGCAACCTATTTTGACGGAATTGGCAAAAGCGGCTTTAGACGACTACGTTAAAGATTTTTTCAAAGGTTGTATTAAAGATATTGAAGGAATTGCTAAACAGCCCTTTGCTAAAAATGCTGTTCGCGATGCCATTAAAGGCTTTACTATATTGTTGGAGCAGGAATTAGAGCGATCTGGTTTAGATAAAAAACAAATTAAACAATACCTGGAACCTTTAAAACAATTTATCAAACAATCTCCTGTGCGCCAAGTTTTAGGAAGTGCGTTTCAAGGGAATTGTCGGGTTTTAAATACTGCTATCTTAGCTGAGTCTTGGCAAACTTTGACCTTACAACATCCGGTGCGACAGCATTTGCCCACGTTTACTCGGATCGTACCTTCTCATCTTCTTAAGGGGCAACAAACTGCCTCGCTTCCCGATGCGTTTAGTTGGGAACGAGTGGCAGAAAAATATCTGGCAAGTGTTAAATTAATTATACAGCAAAATGTGGAATTACGAGAAATTCTGAATTCTCAAAATTTGGACGGTATCTTGGGACGTTTGACAGATAGTGGCCCAATTCCGGCTGATTTTAACTTAGAAAGTTATCAAGAAGGACTGCGAGAACAATATGAATATTTGGATTTAGGTAATTTAGATACTAGGTCTGGAGAGTACGAACGACAACTGACAGTTAAAGAAATATTTATTCCGCAAAATGCGCGATCGTGTCAGGAATATTTGCCGAAAGATTATGAATTACCCAAGGAGATTCAAAAGCGATTGCGGGAACGGGGAGACATTGCTGCCGAAGTCCGTCCAGAAGATTTGGAACGCTACCAGCAAGCTTACACTCAACAGCAAATTCGCTCAGTGCTGGAAGTAATTGATGATGTCAATTACCGTTATCTAGTCATTCTCGGCGATCCGGGTTCAGGCAAATCAACGCTCTTAAAATACCAGGCGCTTCAGTGGGCAAAACTGTCTCCAAATCAGTTGTCATCTCAACCTATTCACTTACTGATTGAATTGCGGAAATACAATCGCAGTAAAGATGAAAAAGAGTGCAATAATTTCCTAGAGTTTATGGAATGTGGCTCTAGTTGGATCGGGCATTTAAACAAATCTATTTTGCACGAATGGCTGCAAGCTGGCCGGGCTGTTGTCATGTTTGACGGGTTAGATGAAGTGTTCGATGTCCCAAAACGCAATCGGATTGTTGACCAAATTCATAACTTTACTCAAACCTATCCACAGGTGAAAACCCTTGTCACTTCTCGCGTAATTGGCTACCAGCAGCAGCGGCTAAAAAATGCCGAATTTCATCACTTCATGCTGCAAGATTTTGAACCAGAGCAAATTCAAATATTCATTCAGAAGTGGCACGATTTGACATTAATAGATCGCTTAAAAAAAGCTGCCATTTTAGAACGCTTGCAGCAAGCGATTGCGGAATCCAGGGCAATTCGAGAATTAGCCGGAAATCCGCTGTTGCTGACAATGATGGCAATTCTGAATCGCAATCAGGAGTTACCGCGCTTTCGGGCGAAACTCTATGAAGAAGCTTCAAAAGTGCTGCTACATAAATGGGATTTTGATGTGAAGGAAAAGTTAGGTCATGACAGAATTGACCCTTATTTAATTGATGAAGAAGTCAAACAAAGTATCTGTCGGCGCATTGCCTACAAAATGCAGTCTAGCGGCAAAGGATTAGCTGGAAATATTATCAGTCGCGAGGAGTTGTGGCAAACTATTACTGACTCATTGACCGGGTTGATGGGAACTGGGGCAACTGCTTGTGCTAAGTTGATGGTAGAGCAACTGCGCGATCGCAATTTTATTTTGTGCTTCTTGGGTGGATACAATGAAGATTATTTTGCTTTTGTCCACCGCACGTTTTTGGAATATTTTTGTGCTGGGGAGTTTGTCCGGCAATTTGAGAAACAAAAAACGCTTGATTTAGATGGTTTGATTGAAGTTTTTCGAGTGCATTGGCGAGATGAGTCTTGGCATGAAGTGTTACGTTTAATGGCGGGAATGCTGGAGGCTAAGTTTACAGGTGCAATCCTAGAATACCTGATTAGTGAAAATGGAGAAGCTGAAAAGTTTAGCAATCTATTTTTGGCTGCGCAGTGTGTTTCTGAAGTCAAGAATAGAAATGAGATTGCTGATATTGCTGGTAGGTTGTTCGAGCGAGTTAAAAAGTTAACTCAATACGTAGTTGATGAAATTCACATACAAGCAGTAGCAGCAGTAGCAGCAAATTGGAAAGATGACCCAGAAACCTTACCTCTCCTTAAACAATGGGTTCAATCTAACAATAATTCGGCTGTGCGACGTGCAGCAGTCCAAGAAATAGTAATGGGGTGGAAAGATGATCCAGAAACTTTACATCTACTCAAACAACGCGCTCAATTCGATTTTAGTTCGGATATGCGACAATTAGCAGTCCAAGAAATAGCATTTAGATGGAAAGATGACTCGGAAACCTTACCTATCCTCAAACAACGCGCTCAATCAGATGATGATTCGGCTGTGCGGTCTTTAGCAGTCCAAGAAATAGCATGGGGGTGGAAAGATGACCCGGAAACCTTACCTATCCTCAAACAACGCGCTCAATCAGACAATAATTCGACTGTGCGACAAGTAGCAGTCCAAGAAATAGCAAGAGGCTGGAAAGATGACCCGAAAACCTTACCTATCGTCAAACAACGCGCTCAATCAGACAATAATCCGACTGTGCGACAAGTAGCTGTCCAAGAAATAGCAAGAGGCTGGAAAGATGACCCAAAAACCTTACCTCTTCTCAAACAATGCGCTCAATCAGACAATAATCCGACTGTGCGACAAGTAGCTGTCCAAGAAATAGCAAGAGGCTGGAAAGATGACCCGAAAACCTTACCTATTCTCAAACAACGCGCTCAATCTGACGATGATTCGTATGTGCGAAAAGCAGCAGTCGAAGAAATAGCAAGAGGCTGGAAAGATGACCCAGAAACCTTACCCTGGCTCAAACAACGCGCTCAATCTGACTTGGATGTGCGACGTGCAGCAGTCCCAGAAATAGCACGGGGGTGGAAAGATGACCCGGAAACCTTACCTTGGCTCAAACAATGCGCTCAATCAGACAATAATCCGACTGTGCGAGAAGCAGCAGTCGAAGAATTAGTACGGGGGTGGAAAGATGACCCGGAAACCTTACCTTGGCTCAAACAATACGCTCAATCAGACAATAATCCGACTGTGCGAGAAGCAGCAGTCGAAGAATTAGTACGGAGGTGGAAAGATGACCCGGAAACCTTACCTTGGCTCAAACAACGCGCTCAATCTGACGATGATTGGGCTGTGCGACGTGCAGCAGTCCAAGAATTAGCACGGGGGTGGAAAGATCACCCAGAAACCTTATCTATTCTCAAACAACGCGCTCAATCTGACGATGATTCGGCTGTGCGACGTGCAGCAGTCCAAGAATTAGCAGGGGGGTGGAAAGATCACCCGGAAACCTTATCTATTCTCAAACAACGCGCTCAATCTGACGATGATTCGGCTGTGCGCTCTTTAGCAGTCCAAGAATTAGCACGGGGGTGGAAAGATCACCCGGAAACCTTATCTATTCTCAAACAACGCGCTCAATCTGACGATGATTCGGCTGTGCGACTTGCAGCAGTCCAAGAATTAGCAGGGGGGTGGAAAGATGACCCAGAAACCTTACCCATTCTCAAAAAACTGGCTCAATCAGACGATGATGGGGATGTGCGACGTGCAGCAGTACAAGAATTAGCATGGGGGTGGAAAGATGAGCCTGGAATATTTGAATTATTGTGCGATGTGGCTATCAATGACCCCTTCGAGCGCGAGGAGGATTGGCAAGATAACCCGCGACAAACAGCTCTTGCAGCTATGATTGAGTTATATCCCGATCGCCCTCAAACTTTAGAACTTGTGCGCGATCGCGCTCAGAACGATTCTGACGCAATTTTCCGCGAATTTGCCCAGAAAAAATTGGCAGAATTAGAACGCGAATGAGCGATATATTCGATCGCCGATCGCCATTTTTTCTAATTTTAGGAGTCGTTGGGTGGGGGCTGGTTTATGAAATTATTGGTTTTAAACATAGATTGTTGGTAAAACCCGCAATACAAAATCATCAATTACCCATGATAAATTGCGGGTTAAAAAACATTTATTTAGGGGCGGGTTTCACCAACAATAATTGCCTAAAACCCATAATCTTGTAAACCCGCCCCCACCCCATGACAAATTAAAAGGTACATTGCTGTGCGAGCCAGATAGCATTTAAGCCGGAATAAATGCTAAGAAACCCGGTTTCTCTGAGAAATCTGGTTTCTGGGAATTGGGGTTATTTATTCTTTTAGGACTTACGCATCAAGACCAAAGAAACCGGGTTTTTTGCAGTTTAGCCGACTGTAACGAAGTATGCTGGTAAAAACCCGGTTTCTGACCACCCGTGCGTAAGTCTTATTCTTTTCAGGGCGAAGGGGGATATTTGGTCGATCGCCCCCCAACTAAAATCACCTATACTACAATATATAATACATAGATGGGAGCCAAAATCCTTGGAGCTCAGAAAAATCCTAATCGAGGCCCCTTGAATGTGCCAAAATGTTCAAGCAAACATTAGTAAATCCTACACGGAGCAATTGTTGTGGATTCCAGATATAACCCCCAATCCATAGAAGAAAAATGGCAGCAGACATGGGCTGAGCAAAACTTAGACCAGATGCCAGAAGATACCCAAAAGCCTAAATTTTATGCCTTATCCATGTTCCCCTATCCGTCGGGAAACTTGCACATGGGTCACGTCCGCAACTACACAATCATCGATGTAATTGCCAGACTCAAGCGAATGCAAGGCTATCGGGTATTGAATCCGATGGGATGGGATGCTTTTGGTTTGCCCGCAGAAAATGCCGCCATCGAGCGAGGAATTCCCCCCGCACAATGGACTTATCAAAACATTGCCCAAATGAAAGGCTTATTTCAACGTTTGGGTATTTCTTTCGACTGGACAAAAGAAGTTACAACTTGTTCTCCAGATTATTATCGCTGGACTCAATGGATTTTCTTGCAATTTTTAGAAGCAGGATTAGCTTATCAAAAAGAAGCGGCAGTTAATTGGGACCCCATAGATCAAACCGTTTTAGCAAACGAACAAGTAGATAACGAAGGTCGTTCTTGGCGTTCCGGTGCCAAAGTCGAGCGCAAATTATTGCGGCAGTGGTTCCTCAAAATTACCGATTATGCCGAACAGTTATTAAACGACTTAGACAAATTGCCCGATTGGCCTGAAAGAGTCAAATTAATGCAAGCCAACTGGATCGGCAAATCAGTCGGCGCTTACTTAGAATTTCCCATTGTCGGCATGGATGAAAAAATCGCCGTTTTTACCACACGTCCCGATACAGTTTACGGCGTCAGTTACCTTGTTTTGGCGCCGGAACATCCACTAACTCAGCGCGTGACAACGGAAGACAGAAAAGCCGCCGTAGAAACCTTCATCAAAGAAGTCGCCGCCCAAAGCGAGATCGATCGCACAGCCGAAGACAAACCAAAGCGCGGCATCCCCACAGGCGGCAAAGCAATCAATCCTTTCAACGGCGAAGAAATTCCCATTTGGATTGCCGATTATGTGCTGTACGAATACGGCACCGGCGCAGTCATGGGAGTACCCGCCCACGACACGCGAGATTTCAAATTTGCCAATCAATATCAACTGCCAATTAAAGTAGTAATTGTGGATGATGATGAAATGCCACTGACGGAAGCTTACACCGAACCTGGAATTATGATTAATTCCCAAAGCTTCAACGGCATGGATTCAATTAAAGGCAAAGCAGCAATTATTAGAGCTGCCGAAGATGCAGGTTGTGGCAAAGCGCGAATCCAATACCGCTTGAGAGATTGGCTAATTTCTAGACAGCGTTATTGGGGCGCTCCGATTCCCGTAATTCACTGTCCCACCTGCGGAACAGTACCTGTACCCCAATCGGATTTGCCCGTATTGTTGCCGGAAAATGTAGAATTTACGGGCAAAGGTTCGCCCTTGGCAAAGATGGAAGAATGGGTAAACGTTCCTTGTCCGAGTTGTGGCACGCCGGCGAAGCGGGAAACAGATACGATGGATACTTTTATCGATTCATCGTGGTATTTCTTGCGCTACCCCGATGCTCAAAATCAAGAGCAAGTCTTCGATAGGGCGAAGACAAATGATTGGATGCCCGTAGACCAATATGTGGGCGGCATCGAACACGCCATCTTGCACTTACTGTATTCCCGGTTCTTTACCAAGGTTTTGCGCGATCGGGGTTTGATCAATTGTGACGAACCATTTAAACGCCTGTTAACTCAAGGTATGGTGCAAGCAATGGCCTACAAAAACCCTGTTACTGGCAAATACGTTCCCCCAGCAGATATAGACCCCACAAATCCCAAAGATCCTCAAACTGGCGAAGCTTTGGAAGTCTTCTACGAGAAGATGTCCAAATCAAAATACAATGGTGTTGACCCCTTGGAAGTTATGGGCAAATATGGGGTAGATACGGCACGGATGTTTATTTTATTCAAAGCACCGCCAGAGAAGGATTTGGAGTGGGACGACGCCGATGTGGAAGGGCAATTTCGCTTTTTAAATCGCGTTTGGCGCGTGGTTACAGAGTTTGCTGGACGAGTCCCTGCCACCCCCGATCAAGCAGGAGAGAATGCGGAATTAAGTAAACCTGAGAAGGATTTGCGGCGGGCAATTCACACTGCAATTAAGGAAGTTAGCGACGATTTGGAGGGTGATTATCAGTTCAATACTGCTGTTTCGGAAATGATGAAACTCAGCAATGCTTTGAATGATGCTAAATTTAAAGATTCGCCAGTTTATGCAGAAGGAATTAACACTTTGATTCGCTTGTTAGCGCCTTTTGCACCGCATATTGCTGATGAATTGTGGCACAATACTGGTAACAGCGAATCGGTGCATACGCAAACTTGGCCTAGTGTCGATCCATCTGCATTAATTACCGATGAAATGACGCTGGTTATTCAAGTTATGGGCAAGACTCGCGGCACAATTCAAGTGCCTTCTGGTGCTGATAAAGCTGCGTTGGAAAATTTTGCTCGCGAGTCGGAATTGGCCAAGCGTCACCTGGAAGGTAAGGAGATTAAAAAGGTAATTGTCGTGCCTGGAAAGTTGGTAAATTTCGTGGTAGCGGGATAAAAATTAAAAACCCGGTTTCTTGAAGAAACCGGGTTTTTAATACTTGCATTTAAGAATTAGCCATGCCAAAAATGAGCAAGCTAAACAAGACAAAAAAAAGTTTTTTGAGAGGGCTATTGTGTTTAGGAAAACTTTGGGCGATCGCCTACATTGCATCCTGTATACTCTTGTTTTTTCTGCAAACTCGTTTGCTCTTTCAGCCAACACCTACAATCGCCAAAACACCGGATGCTTTTAACATCCCTTACCAAGAAGTTTGGTTGCCAGTTAAGGCTCGATCGCACAAAATTGAAAAACTGCACGGTTGGTGGCTGCCAACCGCAAATCGACAATCATTAGGAACTCTATTGTACCTGCACGGCAGGGGTTTTAACATCGGTGCGAATATCAATCAATCTTACCGCTTTCGGCAATTGGGTTTTTCGGTATTGCTGATTGATTACCGGGGTTACGGCCGCAGTCAAGGCAGCTTTCCCAGCGAAGCTCGGGTATATGAAGATGCGGAAACAGCTTATAATTATTTAGTGAAACAGCGGCAATTGTCGCCCAGCGAAATCTTTTTGTACGGTCATTCAATGGGAGGTGCTGTTGCTGTGGAATTAGCGATCGCACATCCAGAAGCTGCGGGATTAATTGTTCAAAGTTCGTTCACTTCAATGCTTCATATGGTAGAACACTACAGTTTGATGCGGCTTTTTCCGGTGCGGCTGCTGCTGAGGCAAAATTTTGATTCTTTTGCTAAGGTTAAATTGTTGCGAATTCCGGTTTTGTTCGCCCACGGAACTGCTGATCCTTTGATTCCCGCTGCGATGAGTAAACAGTTGTATGCTGCTTCTCCTGAACCTAAGAAAATTTTACTTGTTGCTAATGCTAAGCACAATAATGGAGATGCTTTTTTTAACAGTAGCGAATACCGCCAAACTATTGTTGATTTTGCAGATACATTTAGAATGAGATGAATGCCGATTACGCTCTCTATCTGTAAATTATTTGTACTTTATCTCCAAATTCTAGCTGCAATACTGATTGAGCGCTGCCGCCATTAACGGCAATTTCTACCCAACCGTCAGAACCAGTTATGGCAATTAAATCGCCCGGTTCGCTGTCGCTGTAGGTTTTACCGCTGGGGATGCGAATTGCATCAGAACTATTGCTAATTGTCAATGACCAATTGTTACCTATAATGCAATTATTGGGGATATTAGTAATTAGGTTGCCAAAGCGATCGACATATTGGATGCTGCCTTCTAAACCTGTGGCTGTAACGGCACAATTTGGTATCTCTAACTCGACTAAACTTGCAGGGTCGATCGCCTCGCCCAACTCTTCCAAAGCCACGCCGTTCGACAAGTGAGCGCCCGCTGCAGCGAAAATATCGCGACCGTGAAAAGTGCTGCTGGGTTGAGGTGTACGCCAGTATTGGGAATTCGTGAGTTCGACAGAGGCGATCGCACTTTCCCGACTCAACACCCCGCTAAACAACCCGTTATCCGGCCCAACAAGGAAGCAATTAGCACATTTAATCGCAACCCCGCGTCTCTTGCTTCCCACACCCGGATCGACGACAGCAACGTGTACGGTTTCCGGCGGAAAATAAGCAAAAGCAGTCATCAAACAAAACCTCGCAGCCGCAATATTTTGAGATGGTATTTGGTGCGTAATGTCAATGACTTTTAACTGCGGGTTAATTTGGGCGATCGCACCTTTCATCACTCCCACATAAACATCGCTTAATCCAAAATCCGTAAGCAGAGTTATAATTCTATTTTTACACATATATCGAAAGGTAAAATATGGTATCACAATGGGAAAACTTTCTGCAAAACTTGGGAGAATGGCACGGTTCATTCACTAAGCTATCGCCGCGAGGAGAGGTACTTCAAGATACTCCTAGCATTATTTCTCTCGAAGGTTTAAATAACAACAAAACAGTGCGATTGAAACTCCGTCGCTTTTCCCCAAATCCTAGCGGTGTCGGCGAACCGGAAGTGAGCGAACTTGTGCGAGAATATCAAAGTTTAGGACGAGATATTCTGTTTTTTGAGAATGGAGCTTTTTGTCAGGGAACTATTCAACTAGCGCCTTATTGTGAGTGCGGTGCCGAGTTTGGTTTTATCTACAATTATCGCCGGTTGCGCTTCGTTCAGCTATACAATACCGACGGCAATTTATCAAACCTTACCTTAATTCGGGAAAAGCAGCTTGATAAAAATGTCCCCGAACGTCCGCCTTTAACTGTTGACGATTTGCTGGGAGAATGGCAGGGCGAGGCGGTGACAATTTATCCAGATTATCGTCATCCTGATTCCTATTCTACCAATTTACAATTGCATTTGGAAAGTGGCGATCGCCTAGTGAACAAAATCACTTTTGGCAGTAATGCTACTGTTATCACTTCTAGCGCCAGCATTGACGGTTCAGTTCTGCACTTTAACGAAGGTGCTTCCCCCGTGCAAGTTGTGCTCCTTCCTGACGGCGGTTCTTGCACTTTACCTGTCAAGATTGAATTGAGAAAACCTATATTTTTCGAGGCCGGTTGGTTGGTAGAACCTGACTTGCGGTTTCGGATGATTCGCAGTTACAATGAGCGTGGTGAATGGGTAAGTTTGACTTTAGTTACTGAACGCAAAGTTAGTGATTAGTCATTATCAGTTGTTGATGATTAAGATTTAGTCTTTTGGGCTGGCTAGAAGCCCACCCCACAATAAACTTGATGTATTGTGGAACGGGCATCTTGCCCGTTCTGAAAATAGTACAAGATATCAGCACTACAAACCTTTTTCAGATTTAGGAACCGGATTTTGTTTCCTGAGTTTGCGATTGAATCACGGCACTCCAGTCATCATTGTTAACAGCAGCTTCCAAATCCTTAGCGCGTTCGCCGTCACTTTTTGCCGCTGTTTCTAACTCTTTGGTAAGAGTAGAATCTGCCATTGCTTTGCGCAATTTCAGCTTCTTTTCCTCATAAGCTTTTTGTTCTTCCGCAGACATTGCCGATCGCGCTGCTTGGCCTACCGTAGCCGCCCACATTTCGCTTTCAGCACCGTTTCCAGGCGGAATGCTGCCAATTTCTGCTATCCAAGCATCCCGCAAACTTTCCATTTCTTCCCGCTTCGGGAATTTGAAAGTTTGCACGCGCAGGAAAGCGCAATTTTCGACGCCATTTTGGGCGATGTGACCGTTGATTGAAAGCAGGATGTTTCGCGAATAACCGATAAACTGAGTGTGGCGGGAAGTGTCCATTACAGCGTAAACCCCGGCGACTTTCGCGTTAGTTGCCAAATCGCGCCATGTATCGATCGACATTACTTGCGTGCCGTCATTTTCTAATTCAGAAATAGTCGCTGCTGCGCTGTGTTCTGAGTCGGAACTGTATAAAAAGTTGTGCAGTCCTTCATGGGCGACAGGTACGTTTTGATGTTCAATTGCTACGTCTCGATCGGCATTCACTTGATTAGCTTCCATTAAATTCAATTCCTCAAAAAATGTCAACTTTACTCATTAAATCCCACTTTCAAGGGCGGGTTTTCCAACCCACCCCCACAATAAAGTTCTCGTGGAACAGGCATCTTGCCTGTTCTATTGTTTTTTTTGCCCTTATATACTTAACTTACGGCAATTTGTTGCAAATCCTCGTCAGTCAATTTAACTTCGAGCGCCTGCACAGAGTCCTCAACACTCGATACTTTTGTCGCACCGGGAATCGGAACGATGCAGGGCGATTGGGCTATCAACCAAGCTAATACTATACAGTAAACTGAAACGTTTTTTTCTTCTGCTAATTTGGCGATCGCGGGCATATCTTGCAAGCTGGTGACGCGGCGGCTTCCTCCCAAAGGGCTCCAGGGAAAAAATGTCAGTTTTTCGGTTTCGCAATATTCCAGCACGCCGTCTGATTCTGGCTGTCTGTGCCAAGGATTGTACTGATTCTGAACCGAGACAATTTCTACTGTATCGCGGGCGCGTTTGATTTGCTCTACAGAAAAGTTGGAAACTCCAATAAATCGAATCATTCCTGCTTCTACGGCTTCTTTTGCAGGTGCTAGGGCTGCTTCGATGGTATAAGCGGGATCTGGCGAGTGATATTGCCAAAGGTCGATCGGTTCCTTGCCCCCCAACGCTTCAAAACTTTCGCGAATTGTCTTGCGTAAATGATGGGGGTTGCCGTTGCGCGTCCAAGCACCTTGAGGCCGCATTAAGCCGCCTTTAGTGGCGACAGTAACGGCCCTAACATCTCCGCTGTACTCTTGCAAAGCTTTGGCAATCAAGTGCTCGTTGTGGTGTTTGTCGGATTCATCTTGGCAGTAGGAATCTGCGGTGTCAATTAGGGTGACACCCAAATCGAGGGCGCGGTGAATTACCGCAATTGATTGCGATTCTGGCGGCCGGCTGCTTAAGGACATTGGCATACCTCCAAGACCGATCGCGCTGATAGTAAAATTACTGTTTCCCAGTTGTTTCCTTTTCATTTATTTGCCCTCGTTTGCGTGGTTTATTTCCAGTTGATATTTCAAGGATAGGTTAAAATTTTACATTTATTTAACTATCTAAGTAAATAGAATAAAATATTTTTTAGATAATCTCTTTTGCCTTTAAAATGTATATTTCAATTTCCTATTCCCCACGTGTCAAATCCTCTCCCTCTCAAACATAATAGACAATCTAGATGTGCAGCAGCTTACCTCCCTACTTAACTAGCTGGAAGCGCTGGTGTAAAAGCGGAGTGCAAATTGCCAGAAGTATCGGGAAGCGCACAAAAGCCCGATCGCTAATATTCCAGCCCCTGCTATCCAAACTATATCACCTCTGCCCAGCATTGCTTCTGCAGGTACTGTGGTGAAGAAGGCAACGGGGACTACGAATGTGAAAAAAAATCGGTAAGCTACGGGATAAGCTGTCATTGGAAATCTACCGGCTTCTAACAATCCTCTGAGAACTTCCGTAACATTGTAAATTTTGACAAACCAAATACTCATAGCACCTAACATAAACCAGATGCTGTAAAGACTTACCATGCCAAATAACAGCGGTATTGCAGTTAGGAAATAGTTGCCGATTTCTACTCCCAACTTGTTAGCAGCATACAGCAACAATACGGCGCCAAAGATGATATCGGGTATTCCCCAAGGGGAAACCGTGTTTGCAGACAGCCAGAATTGAGAACTAATTGGTTTCAGGAGGACGAAATCGAGGGTTCCTTGCTGCACTCGATCGACAATACGGCTGAGGTTGGGCGCGAGAAAGGTTGACGAAAACCCCTGCAAAACCGTAAAAATGCCGAGTACAACTAAAGCCTCTTCCCATTTCCAGCCCGAAAAAGTGTAGCCAGTACGATAGAACAAAAACAGCCCAAACAAGCTGCCAGTAAGATTTCCGAGGCTGCTGAGGGCCGCGAGGACAAAGTTAATTCGGTATTCTAGTTCCGCTGCGATCGCCGCACCCCAGAACAATTTCAGTACGTGCAAATATCGTCTCATGTTTATCGCCATTTTTTGCCGTGTAAATACTTAAATTTCCATATTGTAAAGGTTGTGTGAAATTAATTGCTGTACGCCTGCTCATTTCACTATAACAATAAATTATTTAGACCGCTTACTTAAGTAGTTTTACTGACATCCTGTATGAAGTTATTTAACAAAATTTAAACAAAAACTACAATAATTATTAATTTAAGTCAATCTTAAGCCAAGATATTTTGGCAATTATTAATATTGATTTATGTTTTCACAAAAGCATGGTTGATTCATTAGGAATACTAATGTGTTACAAATTTTAATATTATAAATATTTGAGAAACATCTAGGCATACCCAAACGGAACACTTAGGATGGTGCATACGTACTCAAAAGGAATACGTCACGATAAGTACGTAATTCTACGTACAAAAGAGGGTTCAAGAAATTTGCTTAACTAACAACACGTAAGGAAAAAAAGACATGGATGCTTTAACATTATCGAGACTGGGCGTCAAGCACACCAAGAGTGCAGTAGCCGAATCGCTGCGGATCAATACAGGATACGACGTGACAAGCCCAGTCACTTTTTACGGGATTGTCAACGAGCGCTGCAATGTTAAATGCCGCCAGTGCGAGTATTGGCGGCTCAAAGAATATAAAGACGAAATGACGATCGAAGAATGGCAAAATGCCCTCTTGAGCGTCAAAGAATTTGTGGGCGAATTTTCAATCAACTTTAGCGGCGGCGAACCTTATATTAAAAAAGGTTTTCTAGACTTGCTGGCCTTTGCGAATAAAAACGGCATCCACGCCGGCGTCACCACAAACGGCTATTGCATGACCAGGGAAAACGCAGCCAAAACTGTAGCTGCTCGTCCTTTTAATGTGAATATTTCAGTTGACGGGCCGAATGCAGAACTGCACGATTATTTGCGGGGTCAACCGGGATTGTTCGATCGGCTTTCTAAAGGAATCGGTTATCTGCGCGAAGAACAAGAAAAACAGAACGTCCTGTTTCCGATCAACGTCAAACCGACAATGAACCGACTCAATTTCCGCCACCTCCCGGAAATAGTCACCTGGGCTCAGGGAATTGGGGCGACGACGGTGAACTTCCAACCTGTCAACCGCTGGACGCCAGAAACATACGAGGAATTGTGGATTGAAAAAGAAGACATGGAGGAATTTGCACAAGTAATCGAGCGCTTAATTGAAATGAAGAACAACGGCGCTCCGATTATGAACAGCGATGAAGTGTTGCGATTGATGATTCCTCACTTCGCGGAAGAAAAAGCTCCTGATTCAACTCGTCCTTGTCGCGTTGGGCTGCGCAATTACTGGATTGATACGCGCGGCGATGTGAAATTGTGCGATGAGTTTCCGGTGATTGGCAATGTGAAAAACGCCACCGCCCGCGAGATTTGGTACGGCGAAAAAGCTCAGGAAGTCCGCCGGGATACTTTGAATTGCGGCAAGCTTTGTCTGATTACTTGTGTCTCGCAAAAGACGATTTTGGACAAGGTAAAAATGGGCATGAAACTGTTGAAAAATTGAGGTTTGAGTAGTGTTAATATTGCTTGTGTTCATGTTAACCGGGTTTTTTTAAAGAAACCCGGTTTTTTTGTTTAATGAATTGTATTCCGGTTCAGTTTGGCTAAAGGACACGGCAATGCCGTTTCCCTACCAACACAATGTTTTGTATCAGTCTTAGGGTGCGTGAGGGTGAAAAATCATTGCACCGCAGCCCTTTACTATTGACTGTCACGCACCGCTTTACCTGGGCAATATTTTTCTTACCTGCTGCAGGGTTCTGGGGGAGATTTTTCTCGCCAGCGGCAGGATACCCAGTATCAGCAGGCCGAATATTTAAGCGAAAAGCAAACTCCAGATCGTCATCGCGGTGAAGGGATGAAGCGGAAGGAAAAAAATCGGGTTGCCATTTAATGGGTTTAGCTTTGATTAGGAGATAGGTGGCCCAAAAGATTTGTCCGCCGCCGATCGCAGTTCCGACAAAAAAGATGATATTCTCAAGTTGGCCGCGCTTTTTCTCTTTCTCTTCGTTCTTCGAGTCGATTTCCATTTGTTCCCGATCGCCCTGACGTTCCCTCTCTTCCTGTTCCCGGTTCAATTCCACCTGTTAGATTTCCACCATCTCGCAAATTGTGGATATTGTTGGCTGCAACAAATCTTGATTAGCAATCAGGTAGTTTAAGTATTTTTCAATTTGACTTTGATATTTGCGATCGCACAAACTCTAGAATTTCGGCAAAAACACCAGATTGTCGCTTTTAATTGACAAACATTTAATTTTAGCATAACTATAGACGAATTTTAGGCATTAATATCAACAGTATTGCGATCTGCCTCCCCACAGCAAACAAGCTTCCTATCCTTTAAGGAGATGGTGGAGGAAGCGAATCAATATTGGCTAGGGCAAAATTGAGAAAGTATTCTGTCCGCGATATCAGTTGTTCGGCATCGGTTTCTGTTATATTTGGATCGACATTATAATCCGCTCTGAGACGAGTTCTTTCAGCATCAATTAGGTAGCGGTGCAGTTCTACCGGAACTCGATTAGTGCGAGCGAAGCGTTCCCCAAAAGCAGCGATAACGGCTGAGTGTCGCGAATAGGATAGTCCTTCAGCTTCTAAAAATGCTGTGGCGATATAAAACATTGAATAATAAGCACGGGAAGTGGCAAATTCAGGAAAACCTGTGTTGTTCAATTCTCTCGCTGCTTGCAAACTTCTACTCGCTTTATCCAGTAGTCTTTGTTGTTCTGGAGTCATATCGCTAACCCTTCTTGACGAATGTTGCGGAAGAAACCATTATTGTGCTGATAAAATTGCTCATCAGTGGCAAATGCACAGCTAATCAGCACATTATATTCTAAACATAAGTCGGCAATTAAAATACTAATTCGATCGCTTTCTTGAGAGTAGTTAAAGGATTTTTTGAGAACTATTAAGATATCTATATCGGAGTCTGCTCTAGCATCACCTCTAGCTTGGGAGCCAAAAAGAACAATTTTGTCTAATTGTTCGCCGTAAAGTTTTTTGAGACCTTGCTGAGTTTTGGTGACAATTGTTTGGATTTGTTTATTCATATTTCCCGAGCGGTTGTATTTAGATAATTCGTGTTATTGAACAATTCTATTATAACAAAAAGATCGATCGCCTCCGCGTTGAGAAAAAGACATAAAGTGCGATCGATCTTTTCATCCAAAAATGCGATCGCCCTTCTCATTCCACTCATGTCGATCGCCCCATCACCTATAATTTTAATTAGCATCCTTTCCCCCCCTGAAGCAGGGCTGGGGGGGTGAGAGAGGCAAGGGGTAGCGAGGCTTAAAGCGATCGATAAACGCGATAATTAATCTCGGGGAAGATGTTATCTATCTCTTCTACCTTCTCCAACCAACCGGAATCGACTTTGCCTTCTTTGACTTCATCGTACAGTTTGTGAAAGCGCATTAAGTGCGATCGAGTCCGCCGCACCGCATAGGGCACCATCGTCCCTGTACGCATGATAAATGCCCAGTCAGAAGATTGAGCTAGCAGCACTTCCCGCGCCGCTTGGTTCAAAGCGCGCCACTGCAATTCATCCGCAGGTTCCATGCTTCCCAACTCAATCATCCGTTCCGCAGCTTTGTGCAAGTGCGGGTAAATCCAAGCATTGGTATCGTTGAGCCAATACTCGTGGAAACCCCGGAAACCCCAGCTAGACTGAGACGGGCGGCACACTTGCTGAGTCGGATTTGCCCGCAAATAATCGGCTAAGTGCGTCATCTCGTAGGTATTTTGGTCGTACCAACTCTTGCGGAAGAGGTAATCTAAGAACCAAGGCCCTTCGTACCACCAGTGACCGAAAAGTTCGGCGTCGTAAGGTGAAACAATAATCGGCGGACGCTGCATAATGCCGTTGAGGTGCTCGACTTGCCGTTCTCGGTTGAAGGCAAAGTTGCTGGCGTGTTCGGCTGCTTTTTCCCTTGCCCAGTAAGGATCGTACAACTGTTTATCGCCTAAACCCAATCCGCGACCGGTGATTTTGTGATATTTAATCCCGGTATTTTTCCGCTGGCCGTTGGGCATGATGTAGGGCTTAATGTAATCGTAGTCAGCTTCCCAGCCCAAATCTTTGTAGAATTCCCGGTATTCGGCGGCGCCGGGATAGCCGACTTCGGAAGACCAAACCTGCTGCGATGATTCGTGATCCCGGCCGAAGGCTGCTACTCCGCATTCGGTGAAAATTGGGGCGTAGCTGCCGTAGCGGGGACGCGGGCGGGCGTAGAGGATGCCGTGGCCGTCTGTGAGAAAGTAGCGGAGGCCTGCGTCGGCTAACATCCGCTCTAAGCCTTCGTAGTAGGCGCATTCGGGCAGCCAAATGCCTTTTGGTCGGCGACCGAAGTTTTCTTCGTAGTTGTCGCAGGCTACTTGAATTTGCGCCCAAACTGCCTCGGGGTACATTTTCATCAGCGGTAAATAGCCGTGGGTGGCGCCGCAGGTGATGATTTCGAGGTTGTTTGTGTCTTGAAATTGTTTGAAGGCTTTTACTAAATCTCGATCGTACCTTTCCCAAAAGTTGCGAACTTGAGAGAAGTGGGCGGCGTAATGTTCTGCTAAATAGCGGAGGTGACCGTTTCCGCTGTTGTGTTCGATTTCTAGATCTGCTAATTCTTCGAGTTTAGCCAAGTGGTCGTCGAAGCGGTCTTGCAGCAAGGGGTCGCGCAGCATTGCCACCAAGGGCGGTGTCATGCTCATGGTAATTTTAAAGTCGATGCCGTCGCGCTTGAGCCCTTCAAAGACTTGCAGCAGGGGAATGTAAGTTTCCGCGATCGCCTCAAACAGCCATTCTTCTTCTAAAACGTAGTCGCTTTCGGGGTGGCGGACAAAAGGCAAGTGGGCGTGGAGAACGAGGGCGAGGTAGCCAATAGTCATAGTGATTTGGATGCCGTAGTTATTAACTGACGCCAGTTAGGGACAGCTTTAAAATATTTTAAGATTTTATGCTGAAATGGGACACACAAAGTGCCGTGTTTTTTTAATTGCCTTTCTCTAACAAACTAAATGTCAGCAAATTCTGATTTTCTGCTTGCTGTCGGATTAGGGCTGCTGCTGTTTGAGAGTCTACTGGCTTTGAGAAAAAGTATCCCTGGGCGTACTCGCATTTTAATCCTTTGAGTATAGATAGTTGGGAGGCTTCTTCGACTCCTTCGGCTACTACATCCATGCCTAAATTGTGCGACAAAGTAACGATCGATCGCACAATTTCTGTGGGGTCAATGGCTCCTTTTCCGAGGTCGAAATCACCTCCCATCCTGCTAACAAAAGAGCGGTCTATTTTTAAGGTATTTGTGGGGAAGCGGTGCAGGTAGGAGAGGGATGAATAACCTGTGCCGAAGTCGTCAATGCACAAGTGTATATTTCGGGATCTGAGCTGCACCAGCATTGCTGTTACTGATTCGGAATTTTCTATGAGTACGCTTTCGGTAATTTCTAGTTTTAAACTGCTGCCGTCGAGGTGACTTTCTGCGAGAACTTGGTCGATGTATTCGATTAAATCTGGCTGAGAAAACTGTTTGACTGAAAGGTTGACGCTGACGCTCAAGGGCGGGTTGCTCGGAAATAGCTGCTGCCACTGGCGGATTTGCTGGCAAGCCGTGCGCAGTACCCAGCGACCGAGGGGTACGATCAAGCCGGTTTCCTCGGCGATTGTGATGAATTCGCCGGGGGAAACTAAGCCGCGTTCTGGATGCTGCCAGCGCACGAGGGCCTCAAAACTGGTAATTGTGCTGTTGGCGATCGACACGATTGGCTGGTAGTGAATGATAAACTGGGGCGCTGCGGATAAGGGAGGTAAGGCTGATTCGGGGGATGAGGGAAAGTCTTCTTCTCTGGCGGGGTCTCTAATTGATTCGATCGCCCGTCGCAGGTCGTTTTCTAGCTGCAACAGCCGCAAAGCGTGGGCGTGCATGGAACTGTTGAAAACTTCGTGTCGGGCTCGGCCGAGTTCTTTGGCGCGGTACATTGCTGTGTCGGCGTCGCGCAGCAGGGTTGTCGGTTCCAGGTATTCGCCAGAACTCAAAGCTATGCCGATGCTGGCGGTGATAAATACTTCGTGTCCGTCTAGAACGATGGGCGAGGTGATTTTCTTTTGCAGGCGGTTGACAATGGTGGTAGCTTCATTTAGGCCGTCGATGTCTTCGAGCAACAGCACGAACTCGTCTCCTCCGAGGCGGGCCACTGTATCTCCAGCCCTGAGACAAGCTTCCAGACGCCGCGCGATCGCGACTAGCAGTTGATCGCCGATGGCGTGGCCGAGGGAATCGTTGACTACTTTAAATCTATCTAAATCAAGAAACAGCACGGCAAACAAGTAGTCTTTGCGCCGTTTTGCCAACCTCAGAGCGTGTTCCAGCCGATCGGTAAATAGCGATCGGTTGGGCAATCCGGTGAGCGCGTCGTGAAAAGCATCGTGCAGCAGTTGTTCCTCGGCGAGTTTGCGCTGAGTGATGTCGTGACAGTTAATCACGATTCCCTTGACTGCGGGATCGTACAGCAAGTTGGTGGCTACAGCTTCTACATAACACCAAGAACCGTTGCGGTGGCGGACTCGGTACTCAACTGGGCACTGGCTTCTTTTGGGGTTTCTAATGGCTTTGTGGAGGGTTTCGGCGATCGCGGCGCAGTCGTCGGGGTGAACTATGTCTAAGGCGCTGCGCCCGATCGCCTTGTGGGGCGCGTATCCTAAAATTCGCTTGACAGAAGGGCTGATGTAGCGGAAGATTCCATCGCCGTCGAGAATGATCGTGATGTCTGTAGCGTTTTCAATCAGCGATCGAAATCGCTGTTCGCTTTGCCGCAGCGCTGATTCGGCTTCTTTGCGATCGCTGATGTCGAGAGCTACTCCGTCTACAATTATGTCGCCGTTTTCGTTCTTGGAAAATCTGGCGCTGTCTTGCACCCACTTGACCTCCCCAGATCTCAGAACGATGCGGTACTGGCGATCGCAGGGCCAAAGACTCGCTCTCGATGCTGCTACGCTGCTGTCACACGAGCTTTTGTCATCTGGATGGATGATTTCCGTCAAGAGTTCCGGGCGCTTCATTACTTCTTCGGCAGCGATCCCAGTAACTTCGCGCACGCCCGGACTGATGTAGGGCATAGACATTGTGCCGTCTGCATGAAGCACGGTGCGGTAAACTGAGCCGGGAATGTTGGCTGCCATTGTGGCTAGCTGCTGCTGGATGCCGCAGACTGCTGCTTCGGCGCGCTGGCGTTCTGCGAGTTCGGTTTGGGCTTGTTGGTAGAGTTCGGCTTGGTGGATCGCGATCGCGCACTGATCGGCTATTGCTTTGAGTAGCGACAGTTCTTCGGCGCTCCAAGAGCGCGCCCGATCGCACTGATAGAGGGCAATTCCTCCCAAAAATGACTGCTGGTAGAGCAGCGGCGCGATCGCGACGGCGCTAAACCCTACAAACTCTGCTGATGCTTGCAGCGACGGGCACACGGTCGATAGCTCGTCGAGAGCCAGGGTTTCCCCGGCCGCGAGCCCGGAGTGGTAGTGCTCGGCAAATTCGCAATTTAGCCCGACAAACCGTTCTCTGTCGGCTGCTTTACTGATGTAGCGAACTCTGATGCCGCCTTCGGCATCTGGCTGCAAGATCGTGCAGGCGCTGATTTCGAGAGCTTCGTGCAGTTGATCTGCGGTGGTTTGGAGCACTTCGTCGAGTACAAGGGTGAAGCGCATGGCTTGGAGGATGCGGTTGACGATCGCTTCTCGCTGAGCTTGCCGCTGAATTTGGGCGATCGCTTCTTGCTGCTGGCGGCGCATTTTGTATTCTTGGAGCGATCGTTCTAAGACTGTTGGCAACCTAAACAGCCGCCCCTTTAATACGTAATCGGTCATTCCGGCTTTGATGCACTCAACTGCCGCTTCTTCTCCCAAACTTCCGGTTACTAAAATAAATGGTATGTGTTGCCCTAATTCCTGCATTAATTTCAACACTTCTAAACCGTTGAAGCCGGGGAGGCGGTAATCTGACAGTACAGCATCGTACTTGCAATTTTCGAGTAATTTTCTGCACTCTGTTGCTGTTTCGGCAGTGTCGCAATTAAATTTTACTCCCCCCGCATCTAAGGCGAGCATTATTAACTCGATATCTTCTGCCATGTCTTCGACAATCAACAATTTTAATGTTGATTCCGCTACCATTTTTAGTAGATAGTTGGTCGGAATTATATCTAACATAAGGTATTCGGAAGTTTTTAACTTGTTGTTGTTGTTGCTAAATGTCATTGTTTAAATTTAGTTTTGTTAATTTTAACTCAAATTTTTTAGTTGTTTTTAATAAAATTAATTATATGCTCTACTCTCCAGACCTTTATTTAGCACCCGGAGCCGAGGGCTGAGCGAACCGATTGGGAAGCATCTGACCTTTGTACCCAAGCTAGAAATTGGAGTTTGAGGCAGGAGCCAGAAGGAAAGAGGAACAAGGAAGGAGCCAGAAGAACTGTTTTCACAAATATGAGATGCTCCCATCCCAATTCTATAAAAAGCGTTTTTTAGGAGTGCGAGCATCTTGCACAGTCTAGATTTTTCGCTGCGAGCTCTCACAGCGAACAGTCCTGTGAAACCAAAATTCGGATGCTCTGACAGATTGTGACTTCTTTAAGTGTATAAGAGTTTTAAATTTTGCATTTAAAACTCTAATAAAGTTAACTTACGAATCTATATTGGCGTTTGAGATTGTTTGCCCTAGTCTAAAATAAAACGTGGCTCCTTGACTAGGTACGCTTTCTGCCCAAATCGTGCCGCCGTGACGATGAATAATCCGCTGGACGATCGCCAAACCGATGCCCGTACCTTCAAATTCTCTCTGAGAGTGCAGCCTCTGAAAGGCTCCAAACAGCCGATCGGCATATTCCATCGGAAAACCCACACCGTTATCCTTGACAAAAATCGTTCCATCGGGTAAACCCTCAATAACTATTGTAGCCGGATTGCGTCCGCGGCTGAACTTGACGGCGTTGCTAATCAAGTTGCTGAACACCTGTTGCAGCAAGGTTGGATCTCCCGTTACCGTCGGCAAATTTCCCACGGCAAATTCAACGCTGTGGGGAGTTTGAGCCGGATCTCCAACACTTGGGGGTTTAGTCAATTTAATCGCAGTTTGTACCAAACGGGCCAGATCGATCGGAATGTACATCAACTCGGTGCGAGCCACCCGCGACAGGGCGAGCAAACCGTCAATCAACAGGCTCATTTTTTGGCTGCTGTCTTCAATTATTTCGATATAGTGAACTATTTTGCGATCGCTCAAAGCATCTGTTGATTCTAACCGCTGCTTTAAGGCATCCACAAAACCTGAAATGTGTCGCAAAGGTGCGCGCAAGTCGTGGGAAACTGAGTAAGAAAAAGATTCTAATTCTTGATTGGCAGCTTCTAATTGCTCTGTGCGTTCTGACAAAGCTTGTTTTGTCTCTACCAACTCAGTGACATCGCGAGCAGTGCCAATTAAAGCATAAACCTCGCCGTTGAGATTTCTCATCGGAATTTTAAACGTGTCGAAGTAAGCATTGCCACCCGGTATCACCACAAATTTTTCCTGGTAGTGCAGAGTTTTGCCGGATTCAAATACCTGCAAATTTTCCCGGCAAAATCGTTCTGCGATCTCGCTGGGATAGCACTCAAAAATAGTTTTGCCCTGGATCTGCTGCCGGCTGTCGAATCCGGAAAATTCGGCAAGGGGATGGTTGACAAAAGACAAGCGCATATTCTCCCGTTCTACAACATAAATGCAGTCCGGTAAAGTATCAAAAAAAGTCTCTAATTCTGCGGTACGCTGCGCGACTTGAGCTTCTAAAGTTTCGTTGAGTTCTTTGAGTTCAGCTTCTACTCGTTTGCGTTCGGTAATATCTTGACCAATGCTGATACACCTGCCGTCGGAAAGGCGAACATTTGCCCAAGAAGTATCGATAATTCGCCCGTCTCTAACTTGTGTTTTGAAGTCGCTCCAGTTCTGATTGGCTGCTTGGATTTCATCCAAAACGTATTGACGGTATTCTGACTGCGGATAAAATTCGGCAAAGATATCGCGGTCTTTAATTTCTGGCAAACTCCAGCCGAGCACTTGTTCCCAGTGGCGGTTTACCCAGTTTATTTGACCGTTTTTGTCTAATAAAGCCAGCATGATAGGCACGTTGTCGAAGATAGTTTGCAGCAGTTCTTTTTGCTGTTTTAATGATTCTTCGGCTTGTTTGCGATCGGTGATGTCGAGTACGGAACCGATAATTTGCCTCATTTGTCCGTCTGGGGTTCTTTTGAAGATTGTAGACCGAGCGTGTACCCAGCGCCATTCCCCATTTTTATGTTTTATTCTGTAGTCTATGTCATCGGTTTCATAGCGATTGCTGCTGTGTTTGAGCCGCTCCATACCTGTAATTAAATTTAACAGATCCTCGGAATGAACTAAGTTAGCGATAGCATCTGTACCGAAATCTTGCCATTCTTTGGCAGTGTAGCCGAGTATGGCTGTGACAGATTCATTTGCATAAATAGTTTTGTTTTTTACTGCATCGTAAATGTACAGGAAGTTCGGGATAGTTGTCAAAATGCTCTCTAAAAGTTGTTGATGTTGTTGCAGTTGCGATTTTGCTTGTTTGCGCTCGCTTAAGTCCAGCACGAAACTGACGCCTAACTGCTTCGTTCCTTCTAAAAATGAGCTGCCCAGCATCACCGGAACGCGACTACCATCGGAGCGTATAAATTCTTTTTCAAAGGGAACAACCGTATTTCTAGCCTTCAGTTCTGCAACTTTTTCTGTATCTAAACCCACGTATTCTGGTGGTGTCATTTCTTGCCAGTTAATTCTTCCTGAAAGCAGATCGTCCCGCGTATAGTTTACCGAGTTTAAAAACGCGGCATTCGCATCTGTAATGCTGCCGTTAAGGTTCCAAAAAATGAGGCCAATCATGTTAGAATCAACTACAACTCTAAATTTGGATTCGCTTTGCCGCAACTGGGATTCGACTTGTTTTAGCTCTGTGATGTCGCGAGCGATCGATAAAACAGTTTTTACTGAATTGTCTTCAGCAAACTCGGGAATGACTCGACAGTGGTAATGTTTTATGCCCTCGGAAGTGGGAATCTCAAATTCTATGGTTTCTTGTTGGCCGGTGCCAAAAACTTTCAGCAAAGTCTCGTCCCACAGGTCGCACAAGTGGGGTGGCATTCCTGATTGTCTGTTGCTTTTGCCAATCAATTCTGCGGGGGTTTTTCCGGTTGCTGATTCTACTGCGTGGTTGATGTAAAGGTGGCGGAATTCTCGATCGAACCGGGAGATGATATCAGGCGCATTTTCGGCTAGGGCGCTGAAAGCTTGTTCGCGCTGGTGCAGTTCTTCTTGAGTGCGGTGGTATTCGGTTAAGTCTCTGGCAAAAGAGAGAATTGAAACTACTGTTCCCGATTCATCGATTAGTGCAGAATTGTACCATTCGCAGTAAATTACCGAGCCATCTTTGGTATGGTTGCGGTTGTGGCTAATGTTGCGGGGTTCCCTGCCCTGTAAAAGTTGATTTGTGACGGCGCACACTTGCTCGAAGTCTTCTTGATGAACTATTGACCATTCGTGCCAGTCTTTGCCGATTACTTCTGCTGCACTCCAGCCAAAAATTTGTTCTGCCATTGGCGACCACCGCACTATCCGAAATTCCCTGTCCCACTCTATAACTGCCATTGGCGAGTTTTGTAGGTGCAATTCCAGCCGCGAGTTGGTTTCTTTTATCTTACTTTGAAGTTGCTGGCGGAGTTGCTTAGCCTCGGCAAAGCGGGCCGTAATTTCCTGTGTGTTTGCTGAGCCGGCGTTGGCAATGCGAGCAATGGTTTCTGCTGTTTGTTTTTCGAGTTCGTTCCAAGCTAGTTCGAGAGCTGATTCCGCCTGCTCTAGCTCAGTGATGCTGTTCTGAAACAGTTTGGCACTTTCAACTGGAATTTCAGGCATATTTTTGACACTTAGGCAAGTGTTACTTTTACAATTCAAAATAAAAGTTTAAAAATTAAAAATATGTAATTGTTATGTCAAATTATACATTTTTAACTTTTAATTTGTGCCCAAAGCCAATCCTTGGAAGCGGGCGGTGCTATTAAAGACTGCCACTAAAAGGGTTTGGCGTGCAAATCGATCGGCAATTGTGGTCGATCGATCTAAAACTTTCCTAGGCAAGGGTGTGGGCGGGAGCTGGCGCTAAATATATTTTTGCACAGGGTTGTTGTTTGGAGACGATCGAACGGATATCGGCGTGGCTCGGGGCGTGGGTCGATAGCGAATTTGTAGCAGGGCGTTATGTGTGCCGATTCCGATTGGTCTCAACTTAACCTGCTTTCCCAAAGTGTGGCAGGGGGTTTCACCCCCTGCCGCACTGCGGGTTTGACGTGTTTGTTGAGACTAATCAAACCGCCCCTAGCTACAAATAATCTCCAATCGGTTTGGTAAATAAAAAGCTAAAATAAAATCTAAAGTTATTCAGTCTTTTAAGTCGCTTATGACTGCTGCTGCACCCTCTTCGATAAAAAACCAAACTCAGTACGAAGCCATTATCGGTCTCGAAACTCATTGTCAATTGAGTACGAATACTAAAATTTTCTCCAGTTCTTCTACAGAATTTGGCAATGCCCCAAATACTAACATTGACCCAATTTGTATGGGAATGCCTGGAGTGTTGCCAGTATTAAATCAAAAAGTGCTGGAGTATGCGGTGAAAGCAGGGCTGGCTCTCAACTGCGAAATCGCACCTTACAGTAAGTTTGACCGCAAGCAATATTTCTATCCCGATTTGCCGAAAAATTATCAAATTTCTCAGTTCGATTTGCCGATCGCTACTAACGGTTGGCTAGAAATTGAACTGGTAGACGAGACGGGAAATTCTACTAGAAAAAAAATCGGCATCACTCGCTTGCACATGGAGGAAGATGCCGGAAAATTGGTTCACGGCGGCAGCGATCGGCTGAGCGGTTCAACTTATTCAATGGTGGATTACAACCGCGCCGGTGTGCCTCTAATCGAAATTGTTTCGGAACCGGATTTGCGATCGGGCGCGGAAGCTGCCGAATACGGTCAAGAATTGCGTCGGATCGTGCGCTACATCGGTGTTGGCGACGGGAATATGCAGGAAGGTTCGCTCCGCTGCGACGTGAATATTTCGGTGCGCCCCGTTGGCAGAAAAGAGTTCGGCACGAAGGTGGAAATTAAAAATATGAACTCTTTTAATGCGATCGAACGGGCGATCGATTACGAGATCGAGCGGCAAATTCAAGCTGTGGAAAATGGCGAAACCATCGTCCAAGAAACGCGGCTTTGGGATGAAAACAAGCAGTGTACTTTCAGTATGCGGATTAAGGAAGGTGCCAGCGATTACCGGTATTTCCCGGAACCGGATTTGCCTCCGATCGAAGTTTCGACCCAGCAATTGCAGGATTGGAAAGCTCAACTGCCGGAATTGCCGGCAATGAAGCGCCATCGCTACGAAACTGAGCTCGCTCTTTCTCCCTACGACGCGCGGGTGCTGACTGACGACAAAGCCGTGGCGGAGTATTTTGAAAAATCGATCGCCGCCGGTGCTGTGGCTAAACAAGCAGCTAATTGGGTGATGGGCGATATTACTGCTTATCTGAAAAATGAAAAGCTGGCGATCGCAGAAATTCCTTTCCAACCGCAGGATTTAGCCGAACTGCTGGCGCTAATTGATGCCGGCACCATCAGCGGCAAAATCGCTAAAGATATTTTGCCGGAGTTGCTGGCCAACGGCGGTTCTCCTCAGAAGTTCGTAGAGAGCAAGGGTTTGATTCAAATTTCCGATACAGGGGCGATCGATCGGGCGATCGATGCCGTGTTGGCGGCCAATCCCAAGGAGCTCGAACAGTACCGAGCGGGCAAAACTAAGCTGCTGGGCTTTTTTGTCGGCAAGGTGATGAAGGAGACCGGCGGCCGCGCCGATCCCAAATTGACCAATGAGCTGCTCGTGGCGAAGCTTAACGGCCCAGGCTAAGCGATCCTTAAGGGGGTCTTGTAGCGGATACAGCGGCGCGCGATCGGTTTTCCTCGATCCCGCCGCCCTCTCGCCTTTCGCGCTGTATGATAACTTTATAATTTAATCTACATTTCTTTACCTGATTTTTACATTTAGGGGTTTCACCCCTCATCCCGCTTGTGTTATATTGTGTTATGTAGATGCACCCTGATGGCAGAGAGAGTTACTTACGTAGCTCTCTCTTTTTTTGTCTTTTTTTTTCTCGGGCACGGGTGTAAAAATAAGGATGCGGGACCGCAAGAAGGACACGTCCCTAACAGGTGTAAGTTTTTTTACAAAGGATGAAGTCGCCTCCCAGGGCGAACATCAAGGTTAGAGTCGATAGAGACGTTTCCACCTCTACCTTTATTAGACATTTCCAATAATTCCCAACCTATTTGGCTAAAGCACTTCCGACATCAATAGATGAGTTAAAGGCACTTGGCAAAACTCAGCTAGAAATATTTTTGGCAAGTTACACCCCAATATTCGACAAGTCAGTATGTGAAACCATCAACTTTCTGCTGTCAGGTGATGAGTTGAATAAATATAAATGGCGGACACATCTGCAAGACAATTACGGGATTAGCCCTAGAAACGCCAACAGGGTCATATCAGCAGCTAAGGACGCTGTTGACAGTGGCGCGTCAGGTCGGATTTTACACATTAAAACCTTAGAAGGCAAACCCAAATCTTGTACATATTAGCTGAACAAAGCCGAAAGTCAACTGAAAAAGGCTCGGAAATTTTATGCGGTAAAAAGTTTGCTTAGTAGTAAAAAGGTTGCAGTTGCGTGTTCCCTCGATCCTGTTCTTGAAACTATCGCCCAACCATTTGGCAAAAATTACGATTTCATACCCATAACAAACAGGGTAAATTATACAAATATGAGCAAAAAATAGCAGTTTTAAGATGCGATCCTATTAAAAGTGTCACTCAGCCCAAATCAAGCATTTGGATTTCACTGTAAAAAGGAGTCATTCGGCTATCAATTATGTCAATGGATGGGAATGAATAATTTAAAATTCCTAGTTACTGCCTCTTTAGACTCTAAATTTGCCAAGGGTCTAGAGTCTAAGATAGGGAAGTTTCCTCGCGACATTAACGGATTATCACTATTAGCTACCACTGACAAAGACCTAACTTTTTGTGAGCAACTTAATTATGAAAGTAAAGAAAAAACACCTAAAAGAACGAGGCAAAAAGTATCCTCTGATGCTTGCTGGCTGGGCCGATCATCTGTTTTTAAAATTGTTAAACTCTATTCTCGATCATCTTAAGATTTTATGGCTCACAGTAAATCCGGCTTAGAATAGTATTGTTGGTTTGGTTAAATACCTTAAAGTGTAGGGCTTGGCAAGTGATGAAGCAGCGGGTTTGGTGATTGCTCGTCGAGGTATGAGATTGTCTGGAAAAATAGCAGGCTCCTTAACCGCCTTTGTTGAGGTGAACTCAACACATCACGTTTGGAACCTGTGGAATCAAGTGAATAATAAAATCAAGCATTCGGCTATGGTGGTAACAAATAGACATACTTACTATTCACTCTCTAACTGGGATTTCCTAGCAAACCCTGAGCGTAGTCGAAGGGAAGCGCAAGCATTAGCGAAGAATGCTTAAGAAACTTAGACAGCCTAGTTTTTCCGGGTTGGTCTGGATCTTTTGAAGCTGAGGCACTGCAAACCAAATATTTTTAGGCAGGAATAAAAAAAAATGAGCGTCAATCGATCGGATGAAATTCCTCAAGAGCTTTTTGCGGGTGGTGGCGAGATGGGGGCGCTGATCCGATCGCACGATTGGTCGCTTTCCCTCCTGGGCGCTGTCGAGAAATGGTCGCAAAGCTTAAAAACCGCAATGGGGATTGTCTTGGGTTCCCGCTACCCCATGTTCATCTGGTGGGGACATCAAATGATTAACCTCTACAACGACGCTTACATCCCTATCCTGGGTAAGCGTCATCCTGCGGCCTTAGGCGAATCTGCGTTTAATCTCTGGGCAGACGTTTGGGAGGTCGTTGGATCTCAAGCTGAAGCCGTCTTAAATGAAGGCAAATCGTCATGGAATAAAGAAGCTTTGCTGATTGTGGAGCGCAACGGGTATCCAGAGGAGACCTACTTCACCATCTCCTACAGTCCTGTTCCCGGCGATGATGGCACACCAGGCGGTGTGTTTGGCGCTGTCAGCGAAGAAACTGAGCGGGTGTTGAACGATCGCCGCTTGAGGACGCTGCGTGAATTAGGCGCAGAAACAATCACCGCCAAGACGGTAGAAGCCGCCTGCCTGGTTTCCGCCACCGCATTGACTTCTAACGCCTGTGACATCCCGTTTGCGCTGCTGTATCTCCTCGATGCCGATCGCACTCAAGCACGACTTGCAAGCACAACAAGGTTAGCCGCCGGAACCACCGCCAGCCCAGAGGCGATCGATCTGACATCCCCTGAAACGTCCCAAGGGTGGCAACTGAGGCAAGTCATGGAGACGGGTCAAAGCAAGATAGTTGAGGATGTAGAGGCGCGATTTGGACTTTTACCGGGCGGCGCATGGTCCCAATCTCCCCATCAAGCGGTCATTCTACCACTCGCCCGATCGGGAGAAACCTTCGGGTTCTTGATTGCCGGAGTGAGTCCAGTCAGAGTGTTTGATGATGATTACAAAGGCTTTTTTGACTCGATCGCAGGGCAGGTGACAACAGCCATCTCCAATGCCCGCACTTATGAACAAGAGCGGAAACGACTTGAAGCACTGGCAGAGTTCGATCGCGCCAAAACGGTTTTCTTCACTAACGTCAGCGATGAATTTCGGACTCCCCTCAACCTGATATTGGGTTCAACTGAGGAGGCTCTCACCGATCTAAACGTGCCGCTACCCGCTGCGCATCGAGAACGGATGGAGGTAGTGCAGCGCAACGGGCAACGGTTGCTGAAGCTGGTGAACGTGCTACTCGATTTCTGGGGCATTGAAGCTGGAGCCGACGACTACTTGACTAAGCCGTTTTCTGACCGTGAATTGTTAGCACGAGTGGAAACAAATATCGAGCTGGCGCAACAGCAGCCCGAAGCAATGCAGCAGGAACAGGTGCTGCAGCCACAAGCAGAAACAGCTCACCAGCAGGTTGAAAGCATTCTCTCTAGCATCAGTGATGGTTTCTTTGCTCTCGATCGCAACTGGCACTACACCTACGTCAACGATCGCTTGTGCGAAATTGTTTTTAAGCAGCGAGAAGAACTGCTCGGTTATAACCATTGGGACTTGTTTTCCAATACCGTTGACACCGATGTTTACCTTCAATTCCATCGGGCGATGAGCGAACAAACGCCCATCCAGTTTGAGTATCTTTATCTGCCCTGGAATCGCTGGTTTGAGTACCGGGTTTACCCCTCGGCCGATGGGCTGACCATTTTTGCAACTGACATTACCGATCGCAAACACGCGGAACTCGTGCTGGTAGAGCAGAAGAGACTGCTGGAGTTGACCGCCTCAGGACGCCCGCTGGACGAATGTCTCTCATCCCTGTGTGCCTCCGTGTCCAAGCTAAATCCGCGCACGCGAGCCTGCATCCTGGTAGCCGATGCCGAGCGAATGACGTTTCCCTACTCCATCACCCCGGGTTTTGAGCCGTCATTCGCTCAAGGACTCAAGGATGCCCCGATTAATGAGCTTGCCATCGGTACGTGCGGCGAGGCAGTGTATTCCGGCACACCTGTCACCTGTGCGGACATCGCCAACGACGATCGCTGGTCGCAAGGATGGCGAGACTTATGCGTGGCTCACGGCGTGCTGGCGTGTCATTCCGCCCCCATACACGGCACAGATAACGTGCCCCTTGGTTCTCTGATGCTGTGCTTCGACGAGGCGCGGATGCCGACTGATTTGGAGTATCGACTGTCCGACTTCGCCACCCAAGTCGCCACCATCGTATTCGATCGCGATCGATCGAGCCTTGCCTGGCGCGAATCCGAAGAGCGTCTGCGTCGGGCGCTCGCGATCGAAACGGTCGGGGTCATTTTCTTCAAAACCGACGGTACTATCACCGAAACCAACGATGCTTTCCTCCGCATGAGCGGCTACAGCCGTGAGGATACTGAGCAAGGATTGGTGCGCTGGGACACAATGACACCGCCGGAGTGGATGCCCCATTCCCTGATAGCAGTCGAGGAGTTTGAAGCAACCGGGCGCACGACTCCTTATGAAAAGGAATACATCCGCAAAGACGGCTCGCGCTGGTGGGCATTGTTCGCTGCGAGGCAGTTCAATGAAGCAGAGGGCGTGGAATTTATCATTGACATTACCGATCGCAAACAAGCAGAAGTTGAACTGCGCGATAGTGAAGTTCGCTTTCGGCAAATGGCAGATACCGCTCCTGTTCTGATCTGGATGTCTGGAACTGATAAACTCTGTAATTACTTTAATCAGCCGTGGCTAGACTTTACTGGACGGACGGTGGAGCAAGAAATGGGTAATGGTTGGTTAGAAGGAGTCCATCCCGATGATTGCCAACATTGCTTAGATACTTATGTCACTGCGTTTGATGCTCGGCAACAGTTTCAGATGGAATATCGCCTCAGGCGCTTTGATGGAGTCCACCGTTGGTTTCTAGACACAGGAGTCCCCCGGTTTACATTAGAAGGCGATTTCCTGGGTTACATCGGTTCCTGTATTGACATCACCGATCGCTTCCAAGCAGAAGTCGCATTGCGCCAGAGTGAATCCCGCCTGCGTCTGATGATTGAGAGTGCAAAAGATTACGCCATATTCACTCTCGATCTCAATGGCACGATTGCGACTTGGAATTCTGGCGCCCAAAGGCTTTTGGGCTACACAGACGCAGAGGCGATCGGCTGCCACGGTAGCATCATGTTCACCCCCGAAGACAAGGAACAGGGACGAGCACAGAAGGAGAGGCAAATTGCTCTGACCCAGGGACAAGTAGAGAACGAACGCTGGCATTTGCGGAAAGACGGCAGCCGCTTTTGGGCGAGCGGTTTAATGATGCCGTTACAGGATGAAACGGGCAACACGCAAGGATTTGTTAATATCTTGCAGGACAAGACCGCGCAGCGACAGGCAAACCAACGGCTACACCTGCTGTATGAAATGACCAGTGATTTGCTTGCCACCGAACAACCCCTAGCGCTGATGAACACCTTGTTTAGCAAGCTCTCAGCCCAGCTAGAACTGCATTGTTACTACAACTTCTTAGTTGAGGAGAAAGACAATCGGCAAAAGCTACATCTGAGCAACTTTAGCGGGATTTCTGAGGAAGTGGTAGCCACGATGGAATGGATCGACTTCGGTCAACACATCTGTGGACTGGTTGCCCGCGATCGCCGGCAAATTGTTGTCGATCGAGAGCAACTTGCCACTAATCCTCATGCTCAAATTATCCGCTCAATGGGTATTACCGCTTATGCCTCTCAACCGCTGATTGCTCGGGGACGGTTATTGGGGACACTCTCGTTCGGCAGTCTGACCCGGACTTGCTTTACTTCAGAAGAAATTGACCTGCTGCAAGTAACCTGCGATCAGGTAGCGATCGCTCTGGAACGGGTCAACCTGACAAATTCATTACAGCAGCAAGCAGAGCAGTTGCTCCAAGCCAACCGTATCAAAGACGAGTTTCTGGCTGTACTGTCCCATGAGCTGCGATCGCCCCTCAATCCCATTTTGGGGTGGTCAAAACTCCTACAAGTTCGCAAATTCGACGAAGCGAAGACGGCACAAGCCCTGGCAACGATTGAACGGAACGCCAAGTTGCAATCGGAATTGATTGAAGACTTGCTGGATGTCTCCCGGATTTTGCAAGGGAAGCTCAGCCTGAATCCCACTTCGATCAATTTGGCATCGACTATAACAACGGCGCTCGAAACAGTGCGGCTGGCGGCCGGGGCCAAATCTATTGCGGTAGAGGTCAGCCTGGATTCCAACGTGGGTGCTGTGTCAGGCGATCCAACCCGCTTGCAGCAAGTGGTGTGGAATCTGCTTTCCAATGCTGTTAAATTTACCCCCGCAGGCGGTCGGGTTGAGGTGCGATTAGAGCAAGTGGGCAATCAAGCTCAAATCACCATCAGCGACAACGGCAAGGGCATTCCTCAAGAGTTTCTGCCACACGTCTTTGACTACTTCCGCCAAGCCGATAGTGCCACGACGCGGAAGTTTGGGGGATTGGGATTAGGATTGGCGATCGTTCGTTACCTAGTTGAACTACATGGCGGAACGGTTCAGGCAGACAGCCCTGGTGAAGAGCTAGGAGCCACATTTACCGTCAGACTGCCGCTGATGCCAATTGAGCCATGCGTCAACGATCGGGAGCAATGTTCTGAGGCATCCCTGACTTTGAAAGGCGTTCAAGTTTTAGTGGTCGATGATGATACCGATACACGGGAGTTTCTGGTTTTTCTGTTGCAGGAGGCTCAGGCAAGCGTCATGTGGGCCAACTCAGCAGGCGAAGCTTTGGCGGCGTTAATGGAATTTAAGCCAGACGTGCTGCTGAGCGATATTGGGATGCCAGATATGGATGGCTATATGCTGCTGCGCCAAGTGAGAGCTTTACCACCAGAGCAAGGTGGGCAAATTCCCGCGATCGCCTTAACTGCCTATGCGGGGGATGTTAATCAGCAGCAAGCGCTTGCTGCTGGGTTCCAAAGGCATATTGCCAAGCCCGTTGAACCGGATGAACTAATTGGGGCGATCGTTAATCTGATTAGACGGACTGAATAGGACTGAAACGCCAGTCAGCCGACCTTCTCTGCTATGGGTTACGTCCTTCTAGGGAAAGTGTTTACTGCCCTCACACTCAATAGGAGGAGTTTTCTACCTTATAACTCCTAACTCCTCCTAGCAGTAAAAAACCTACATCTGTCAGGGGAGACGGGAGAGGAGGCCACCGATTAGCTATTACCGATTAACAATTACCGCTTTGAGTCGATTAATATCAACTTTAGTTATTAACTAATTGTGACAGTATGAGCGAACAAGCTAGCGAGCTAATCAAGCAAGGGATTTCGCAATATCAGGCACGCCAATTTGAGGCGGCGCTGGATTCTTGGCAGGAAGCGCTGGGGCTGTATCGCTCAATGGACGATAAGCGGCGATCGGGTGCGGCGCTGGGAAATATGGGCGTAGCTTACGAAGCGCTGGGAAATTATGCTCAGGCGATCGACTGCTACGAGCAGCATTTGATGTTAGCGCGGGAAATTGGCGATCGCCGGGGTGAGGCGAATGCTTTGGGAAATCTGGGCAATGCTTGCTGTGCTCTGGAGGATTTTTCTAGTGCTATTGATTACCAGCAACAGCGTTTGGCGATCGCGCGGGAAAGTGGCGACGGGCGCTCTGAGCTGGAAACTTTGGGCAATTTGGCGCTAGCTTGCGATGCTAATGGAGATTTGCCTGGTGCGATCGAATGTTATCACCAGCAGTTGTCAATGGCGCGCGCCAGCAAGGACGATCGCAGTGAGCGCAATGCTCTCAAGAATTTGAAGCTCGGTTACAAGTATTTAGCAGATTACGAGAAGGCTAACCAGTACCGGCAGCAGCAATTGGCGATCGTCCGGGAACTGTTTTTTACAGATAAAAATAAGAATTTTGTACAACTTGCAGAAACAGTTGGTTTGAATCTGGTTGAGGATTTTGCCGGGGCTAATTTAAGCGGTTTTGACTTGCACTACGCTGATTTTAACGGTGCAGATTTGCGCGAAACAAATTTCCAGGGCGCAGATTTGACCTTGGCGGATCTCAGCGGTGCTTTGCTGAGCGCTGCTATTTTAATTGATGCTAATTTGTGCAATGCTAATTTGCGGGATGCTGAACTCAGCAGCGCGAATTTAAGCGGTGCTGATTTGCGAACCAAGCTGCCCCGGGCCAATTTGAGCCGTGCTAATTTAACCAGCGCAAATTTGAGCAGTGGTTATTTACCGAATGCTATTTTGGTAGATGCAAATTTGACTGAAGCTAATTTAAAAAATGCTGATTTGAGCGGTGTAGATTTGAGCGGGGCGATTTTAAAGGGGGCTGATTTGAGCCGCGCTGATTTAAAAAATGTGGTGGTTAAAAATACGAACTTTTCGGGTTGTCTGGGAATTTCGGAAGCCGTGAAGGTTGAATTGACCGCACGGGGTGGGATTTTTGAGTAGCATTGGAAATGTTGGTAATTGTAGAGGGTAATAAAAGCTATGACTGCCGTAACTGCAAAACGATTTTCGATCGCCGAATATCACCGTTTGGGAGAACTGGGATTTTTCGCCCCCGATGAGCGAGTTGAATTGATTCGCGGAGAAATTATCATTATGGCTGCGAAAGGTAGGCTGCACTCTTTTTGTAACAGTCTTTTAGTTGAGGAGTTAATCATTTTACTGGCAAGACGCGCTCGCGTGCGCGCACAAGAGCCAATTATTTTGTCTGAGGATAGCGAACCAGAGCCTGATGTTGTTATTGCCGGTAATCGAGCCGATCGTTATTTATCTTCTCACCCGGAGCCGGCTGATATTTTGTTGGTAATTGAGGTTGCGGATTCTACGTTGAAGTACGATCGCACAACCAAGTTGTCTCTCTATGCTGAGACTGGGATTTCTAATTATTGGATATTTAATTTGGTTGATAATCAACTGGAAATGTACAGCGAACCTTATCAGAAACAAAACGGGAGTTATAATTATCAATTGCAACGAGTTGTGTTGCCAAATCTGACGGTAGTAATTCCTGGTTTTCCAGAGTTGTCTCTGGATTTGTCGGCGGTATTTCCGGCGCAGATTGGTGAGTAAAAAATCGGACTCGACCGCACATATTTTTATTCAGTAATTAAAGAGCGATCGAGCTTTTTTCAATGATATAATGTAAAAGTGCAAAGAAATCAAGCATAAAACTAGCACTATCATCCAAAACAATTTGGTTTCTGACCCGGATTTATTCGGGGGAGAAATCTAAAATCTAAAATCTAAAATCTAAAATCTAAAATCAGATGATCGCTCAAACTCTCGCCCCCCCGGAACAAATTGTCCAGCTATCGGGTATCAGTTGGCAAACCTACGAAACTTTGCTTGCCGAAATCGGCGATAGGCAAATTCGACTGACATATAATCGCGGCAATCTTGAAATTATGGTACCCTCCCCAGAACACGAACTTTACAAAAAAGTAATGGGTCGATTTGTTGAAACCCTAGCAGAAGAATTGGAACTCAACATTGCACCCCGTGGTTCTACCACATTCAAGCGTCCTGAACTTAGCGGTGCAGAACCGGATGAATGTTTTTACATCCAGAATCTTAGTGCAATTAAAGGCAAAAAAAGAATCGACATGACTCAAGATCCGCCGCCGGATTTAGTGGTGGAAATTGATATTACCAGCCGTTCGCAAAATACCTTGCAGGTTTATGCGGATCTGGGAGTGCCGGAAGTTTGGATTTATAATGGATCGCGACTCAGAATCAACAGATTAGAAAATGGAGAATACGTTGAGGGCGATCGCAGTTTAGCATTTCCCAGCTTACCGATATTAGAGATTGTCAGATTTTTGGAACAAGCAGAAACAATGGACTATTTGGAATTAGTGAAAGCATTTCGGAATTGGGTAAAAAGCCAAATTCAGCAAAACCCATGAAGGGCGGATAAACAAAATTTCCAGTTTCAATGGATAAAAAAATGCTGTAGTGTGATAGATTAAAAATTAGGCACTCCTCAAAATCTCCATCACAGTCTGGCAAAGCCAGCACATCTACCGATATGCGATCGCTAGAGTCTCACAACAAATACCCAGATTGCTTGTGGATGCAATTAGAAGCAATTCCAGTTCCATCGGTTGCAGCCCAAACCCAGCAGTTCGACATTCACTTGAGCCTGAATTTTAACGAGCATTGGGAACCCCTGCTAGGTGGTCGCGTCAAATTTGGTCTGCAAGGCGGGACGCTCAATCTTTATCTAGAAAATTGCGAAATTCCCGTAGCATCGCGTCAGTTAGTCGGTTCTTTCAAGCTTTTGCCAATAAAAGAAACCCTGCCGATTAAAAATAGTGCAGAAATTTTAGTTAGCGAAAATCAGCGGGGATTTCAGGGCGGCGAGAATCCGCAAAAAAGCAAGGAAACAGAGATTATATTTTGTCAAGTTTCCACAATAAGCAATGATACAACGCCAGCTTGGATTTTTGCAGTAGAACAGGGCAAATCAGTATTAAAAGGTTTGCTAAAAAGTGCTAAGCTAGGAGAAGTAGCTGCCAAAGAATTTCGGATGGCAGCGGCTTTTGAAGCGGCTAAAGAAGATATTTATCTCACAGATGCGGAGGGTTTATGGCCGCACGATATCACGCCCAATCAACATTCAGTTTTAGAAAGAATCCTGACTGTATATTTGCAAGCAAATAAACTCCAACCAGCTATCAGTTGGGCGCTATTTTCCTACAATTTGCCTCCGGTTGAACCGCGCGAAGTGGAAATTGTCCCGGAAGCTGAATCGGAATTGCAGGAAATGGTCGATCGCGTTATCTCCGCTGAAACAGACAACTTTGTGGAGTTGGCAAAAATTGCCAATCTCAATCCAGCACTGGATTTCGCGGGTAGCAGCTTGCGCGGAACCACTTTAAGTGCAGTGGATTTTAGCAGCGCAAATCTCGATCGGGCAAATTTCCGGGGTGCAAACTTAAGCGATGCCGATTTCAGCGACGCCAACCTGCAAAATGCCAAATTCGGCGGTGCAGATTTGAGTGGCGCTTTCTTAGGAAATGCTGATTTAAGCGGCGCAGATTTGCACAAAGCAAGTCTGGCTTTAGCTAACCTCAGCGGTGCCAATTTGAGCGGCGCAAATCTGCTGGAAGTGAACTTAACAAATACTAATTTCAGCGGTGCGAATGTCGAGGCAGCCAGATTCGGGAACAATTCAGGAATCGATGAGGAGATGCAGGTGAATCTACAGCAGCGAGGCGCAATTTTTGAGGAGATTTAGTCCGTAAGTGCGAGAGCCCTTTCATCCATCTTGCCACAAAAAGGGCGATCGGGATGTAAATAGTAAAATTTACTCTGGTTTACTGCTTGTGCTATAATTGAGTAAAAATCTTTGTAATTACCAATTGCTAAGATAATGCAAGCTGAAAAAATATCAATTTCCTTATCACACTCGCTACTACAGTTTATTGAAACTTACAAAATTGCTAAAGGATGCAAATCGCCCTCCCAAGTAATTGAAGTAGCTTTGGAATTGCTGCGAAATCAAGAATTAGAATCTGCTTACCGACAAGCATCTAGTGAAGTAGACTCCGCTTGGGATGTAACAGTTGCCGATGGATTGACAGATGAAACGTGGTGAAATTTACTACGCTAATCTCAGTCCTACGGTTGGTTCTGAGATAGATAAACGCCGTCCCGTATTGGTGGTGAGCAATGACGCTAATAACCGTGCTGCCAATACAGTTACAATTCTACCAATTACCTCTAATATAACCCGTGTCTACCCTTTTGAGGTGTTGCTAAATCCAGAGGATAGCGGTTTGCCCAAACCTTCTAAAGTGCAAGCACAGCAAGTACGGACAATTTCTAAACAGCGAATCAGCAGCGATGCAGTAGGAAGTTTGAGTGAGGGAATCATGCAGTTGGTAAATGCTGCTCTCAAACTGCATTTAGAGGTTGATTAAGTCTCATATATCCGCAACCTGGGGGGGTAACAACCCGCCCCAAACCCATACTTTGTAAGGATTGAGCCCAAGTGTGCTAAAAAAAGATAGGCAG
>NZ_JAUBRK010000139.1:0-4314 GCF_036701825.1 Microcoleus sp. MOSTC5
TGATTTTAAACCATCCTAATCTTCCTTCAGTCTTGTCTTATGGTACTTTGGCTGCTTAAAAACTGTCCGGAGTATTGCTATATCACAATTATATTTATAAAATTTACGGGCAGCGGCTGTTTTTGGCGTGTAGGATGCCAGAACCGGCGAACCCTCGTTAGTTCGCGTTAGTTTGGGTATAAATTGTGTCTGGTAGTAGGTATCAATTTTTGCTTCAAAATCCGCTGGTACTGTTGATTGTTCAAGTTGGCGGTAGGCACTCTTGAACTCCTGCATGACACCGACGACTGTCAGGTCTTCGCTTAAGGTTTGGCTGTGGTGGTAAAGGCTTTGAAAATAATCTTGGATTCGATCGGTTTTGGCCGCCCGAAGGCTCGTTAATTGGTTGAAGACTTTTTCGGTCAGAGTAGCTTTCCCACTGCTAGAGCATAGATAGGTGCTGGCGACCATAGCGCAAACGCTGACTACCAGCAACATAACTATGAGTTTTGTCTTGATACTTAATTAATTCAGTAATTGCATAGGAGGTTTTTTGATATTCTTTGCCTTATTTTTTTCCTGTCTAAGAATTAGAATAAAAAGCTAATCTCTGATTATTGTTGGCGATCGCCTTGCAACGGCTCGCATTTCAGTCAGGACAAGCTTTTATACTGACAGATTCCTCACCTGTCAGTTATAAAAGCACATCAAACACCTCTTACCTTCTTCCTCGTTCTGCTAGACTCGATGCTCCATTTGGGAAAACCCCAGATGCTCTCATACGAGATGCGGCCTCTCAACTTCGCCTTCAGGACAAGCTTTTATACTAACAGATTCCTCACCTGTCAGTTATAAAAGCACATCAAACACCTCTTATCTTCTTCCTCGTTCTGCTAAGCTCGATGCTCCACTTGGGAAAACCCCAGATGGTCTCATACGAGATGCTGCCTCTCAAATTAACCTTTGCCTTGCTCAGATCGCGACAGCTACAGAAGTAGCGCCACTCCTCCAACAAAAACTAATATTTGAATTGCTAAAAGCGTGCGATCTAGTCGAACAACTCGCGCATAGTTTTCTGGTGTCTCATCCTTAATCCAGTCAGCGGTTACGATCGCTTCCAAAATCGAAATAGTAATCAGTAGGTACGCCAGGGCATATATCTTATCTAACAAAACTAGATAGCCAATATTCGGCAGTGTTGAAGAGTAGGACTGCTGTAAAAATACAGTAGTTAGGAGTGCAGTCACGGATAGGGCAATGCGGGAATCAACATATTGTGGCTTGAGCAGCAATGCTCCCCAACTGGCAGCGACAACAATCACCAGAGGTAACAGCAGTTTCCAAACGAAGAAACTAACGAGTCGAGAGACAGTCAGGGAATATTGTAGAATCGAATACTGAGTTATATCTCCCAATCTTGGATCGCCAAAATTAGTCGTGTACTCATGAACTAGACTCGACACATCAGCAGCTTGAATTTCCCAGCCCGGAATTGATATCTTACTTGAGTAACCCGACTGCTTGTTGTCTGCTACGTAAACCATTTGGTCAACAGTAGAAACTGAATCTTCTAGCGAAATCGTTAGATTCTGCTGATCTAGCGGATACTTTGCCAAAGCAAACGGTTGGACAAAGCGACCTTCAACTCTCACAGCTTGAAAGAAACGACCGTCTGGTAGTTTTTCGGGCTTTTTATATGAGGGGACTGAAGTCGTGTCTGAGTCGCTAACTCCGTTGAAATACTCCAGGTTGGCAGTTGGGTCTAGGTTACCCTTCCACTTAAACCAAACATAAAAGTCCAGGGAGCAAGTATTGCTGGAGATATCAAGATCGTAGAGGTTCATTACAAAGATTCCTGTCTCAACCTGTTGTGATTGAGCAGGAATATCAGACAGTGGCTTGAATGTATCAGACTTTGTTTGAGGCTGAGCCGAAACTCTGACCCCACTACCCAACTGAGTCAAGAGAGCGAGCAGGGCAACGAAAAGTACAGAGATCAGCAGCTTGCGAGTAGGACTGCTTCTAGCGATGTGCATTTAACTAGGGAATCGCGTTTTGACGTTCACGAAAGCGGTGGCTGTCCGGTCTTCTCTGACAGTCTGGCTATGGTTGTTAAGTGTTTCAAAATAATCTTGGATTTGATAAGTCTTGGCCGCCCGAAGGTTGGTTAATTGGTTGAAGACTTTTTCGGTCAGAAGAAATTTACCCACTAGACCATATAAAGGTAGTTGAAAGCATAGCACAAAAGCTGACTACCAGCAACATGACTGTGAGTTTTGTCTTGATACTTAATTGATTCAGTAATTGCATAGGATTTTTCATGATATTATTTACTTTATTTCTATAATGAGACATCATTGAGGACTTTTTATAAAGGCTTTGCGTGTCCCCATTCAAAAATACTATCTGAGGCAAATAGGTCTTTTTATGCCAATTGATTAACTCAGAACTGACACAGCTCGAAGCATATCATTGGAAGGTAAGCTCGTGAAACTTTTTAAACCGCTCTGTGGTCGTCATTATTTTTTACCTTAGTGAAACTAATACGTTTAATTTTGCCTGTTCTGTTCAGATACCCGGCTTCTTAGAAAAGTTGGGTATCTCGCCTTCACCAAAGCTAGGCGGTTGTGAATAGCTGCTTCAAATCTTCAACGAAACTGGTGAAAAATTTGCTCTCATCAACCTGCAACGCTACCCAGGCATTGGCTCCTGTTTTCGGTGCAGGACGACTATCGATCGACGTTTGTCCCAGTGTCAATTCTCCTTTTGTTTCAACTCGGACTTTTGCCCTTTTCAACATCAAAGTTTCTGGATAAAACAGGTATCCCAAGGTTGCTGCATCATGGACAAGAAAACCTGGAATTCCTGCTGTTTCTCGATAACTCAAGGCTGTGCCAATCATGAACTCACAAAGAGCTATCAAGAATTGGGAAAGTTTACTCTCTGGATTCGCCTGAGTAACTGCCTGAGTCATATCTCGCGTGAAAATTAAGTGTCTGGTAACGTCCAACGGCATCACGACAATATCATCTCGGCTGTCAAATACTGTCTGAGCAGCTTCAGCATTAAACCAAATATTGAATTCGGCATGGGGAGTCACATTACCGGAACAGAAAAAAGCACCTCCCATGATGACAATTTCCTTGGCTTTTTTGAGGATGCCAGGACTTTTCGTTTCCGCCGCAGCGAGGTTTGTCACCGGACCGATCGCTACAATGGTAATCTCCCCTGGATCTGCGTTTAACTCGTCGATGATGATTTCGTCGGAGTAGCGAGCATCCTCAAAATTATGGGTAGCTGCGGGTAAAGTATGAGACAGATTGCCCATCCCATCCGCCCCATGAATATGTCCGGCATCTTCCACAACTTGTTTGATGGGGACACCGCGACCCACTTTAATCTCTGGGAACCCTGCTAAATTTAAAATCTGCGACGCATTAGAAAACGTGCGTTTAGCAGCGACATTGCCATCAGCAGAAGTAACGGCCACAAGTTCAGCGAGTCCTTGTTTGACTAAGCCCAGAAGCCAAAGGAAAGCATAAATATCGTCTCCGCCCGGATCGGTGTCGAGAATGATTCTGGGACGAGTGAGTTGAGTTGTCATAGGATAAGGTCCCTCAAGTAAGGGATGATTGTATAAAAGTCCGATCGGGATTAGTATCAAGGCAGCGATCGCGCTTCAAGTCAGCAGCAGCACCTCAATAAACCGATTCCAAGTCAACGCCTATCCTCCTGTTTGCTCTTGCAAAAATGTGATTTCATCCTTAGACAGAGGTGGCTCTTTCAAACTGGCTAGTGCCGTATTCATCTCCTGCATACTGATGGTATCATCTGCATCAACATCAATCGGTAGGAAATAGGTGACAAATTCTGTATATCTCGACATCAACCGTTGATGGCGCAACATTAATTCGCCAAATTCCTCAAAGTCGATCGCGCCACTGCGATCTCTATCCATGCAGTTGAACAGATAGGTGAGTTCACTCTCAGAGAGGACTTTTCCTGCCGGATGTAGGTGAGTTGCAAGCTCCTAGGTTGAGAGGAACCCACTCCGATCGCGATCGATTGCATCGAAGATGTAGCGTAAATCGCCTTTAATCGCAGGGGTTGCCTGCTCAAACAAGATGTTGCGTTGCTGGCCCTGAAGCGCGGCTCTGAAAAGTTCATCCGGCTTGGCTCCCAGCAGCAAACCGGGTAGCAGGTACATGGCGCAACCCAGCAATCCCACCACTGCCCCAATTGGGGTAAAGATGGCAACGCCTAGGGCGTCGGTTCAGTATTAGGAGTTGACAAAAAAGACTGAAAATGATATGTGAATTGAGAAGCCTGTTAAAT
>NZ_JAUBRK010000040.1:0-50987 GCF_036701825.1 Microcoleus sp. MOSTC5
CAGGTATTAGCTCATCGATGTGCTTACTTAAACGGCTTAATTGGTAAATCACAAAAAGCTGCTTAAGTATTTTTACTCATCACAAAAGTGACACGCTCCCCATCCGATGCTCTTGATGAAGCCATCACTATGGCTGTTAATCTTATTACTGATGAAAATGCTCTCAATTGGTTTAATCATTGTGGTTTGTTTTTTGAGCCTATGAGAGAGAGCTACTTGTTGTGGCGGGGTTGTTCGCAAATTGCTGTAGGTCTACCTCGGCCTCCATAAGCAGGCGGTGGCCCCGACAAACATAAATTCGACCGCAGGCGCATCAGTTTATCGACCGGCAATTCTGCGGTTTGATTGACAAACGGCGCACAGCCGTATTCGCTGTCCCACAACGATAGCGCTCTTGACGGCAAGTGAGAACTGACACTCGATAATTGTTGAACAGCCTGAGAAATTGGACTGTCCCAACTGGTAATTCTCTCGTGCAACAGTGGCAAGGCCCAACTTCAAGAGTGCTTCAGGTATCCACGCCAATGTACTGTAACCGTATCCTACAGTCACGCCCGCGACCTCCCGGTTGTGATGGGGAATGTTCGTAGGTACGTTCTTTGAGTGTTTTGGCGAACGGTCTCGACTTTCCTCGTATGGTCGGGTCGCCCGCGAGGACAATTCGTTCCGAGCGCGGGAGTTGTTGGATGTAAAGTTTCATTAATTGTTGTCGATCGGGTCGAGTGTCTTGTAATGCTTCGTAAACGCTTGGCCATTGACGGCGAAACACGCAAGATAATGATAAGTCGGCTAAACTTTGAGCTGTTCTCGTCAACAAGAGTGCATCCATTAACTCAAAGGTAGCATCTTGCGCAATACACATAGATTGTTGTAGATGGCTTGACGAAACTCTTGCAACCATCGTCACAACATTATTCATAGCGGTCGATCGGGTTGGTGAGACTTCCCTATCTTCCGCCATCCGGGTCAACTCAAGCAGAGTTGACCCGGTATTTTTTTGCCTGTTGTTGGTTCTCTCATCCCTTCGATTGTGCTGTGGCGAGATCACTTTTGCTTGAGGGCGATCGTACTCTTTAGTCTAAACTCCAGTCATTAGGCTATTTCTGTATCGTATCAATTGGTCGATACTGTCTTTGCCGCCTCCTTTCTTTAATTCTACAAGGGCTAATTGACCTAAATTTGTTACACCTAAAATATCCGAGCGGTTTCCCTTATCGATCGAGAGCTGTCTTTTGATAGGTTCTAAGTTTAGCAATGGTTTTAGATGCAACCAAGTAAATTTTTCTAGCAAAGCTTCGGATTTGAATAAAAACTTTTCTTTAAAATATCTTAGCATAATTATTTTTTTTTTGTTGTTGTTTGTATTAATAGCAGTCAATCCTCCTCTAATTTGCAGCGCTTGTCAATATGTGTCCATAAAAAAACAAGGCGTTGCTGAATTAGGATATGATGAAGTGGTCGTGCGAGTACCAAAAAATAACACTCATAAAAATACACTCTTATGCAATCCCCTGAATGTCAGTCAACTAATTTTAATAAAAATGGTCATAATAAAGGCAAACAAAATTATATTTGTGTGAGATGTAAGAGACAATTTATAGCTGAGGAGCGAGTTCAAAAAGGCTACTCGGAAGAAGTGAAACGTGAATGCCTAAAAATGTATGTTAATGGCATGGGTTTTCGAGCAATTGAAAGAGTCAAGAATGTGCATCATACTACAATTATTAATTGGGTAAAACAAGCAGGGAAACTCTTGCCAGATTTTTATGAGCCACAAATAAATCCACAAGTGGGAGAATTAGATGAATTACAAACATTTGTCGGTTCAAAAAAAAACAAGACCTGGATCTGGACAGCAGTAGACCACTTTAAGCCAGGTATTTTAGGATGGACTTTAGGCGACCATAGCGCAAAAAATTTTGAACCACTATGGAATCTTATTAGTCAATGGAAATGCTATTTTTATGTGACAGATGGCTGGAAAGTTTACCCTAACTTTATTGCAGCTGAAGATCAAATTTTTAGCAAAACCTATATGACAAGAGTTGAGGGTGAAAATACAAGACTAAGACACCCGGATAGCTCGCTTAAAAAGAAAAACTCTTTGTTATTCTAAATGTGAACAAATGCTAGGGGATTCAATTAAATTACTAATTCATTATCTAAAATTTGGAGATGTGCCAATTCCCCATCAAAATCCCAGAAATCATTTTCGTATCCCCTCTCGTATTTTTGCCCGTATCATACCCTAATTCAGCAACGCCAAAAACAATATTAAAACTTAACTACCCGGTCATTTACACAATTACCAAAATTCTTAACGAAACTAAAGATATTTTTGCGCTCAATTTCGTACAAAATAGTTTAAACAAGTAGATGCAATTACAGAAAAAGCAATGTCACAAGATACCATCGAATCAATTCTGCAAGAAAAACGGCTATTTCAGCCGCCTGCTGAATTCTCCCAAAAAGCTCACATCAAAAGCCTAGAAGAATACCAAGCCCTCTACGACAAAGCCAAAGCTGACCCCCAAGCATTCTGGGCAGAACTTGCCGCCCAAGAATTGCACTGGTTCCAAAACTGGGATACCGTGCTCGAATGGCAACCGCCTTTTGCCAAATGGTTTGTCAACGGCAAAATTAACATTTCTTACAATTGTCTCGATCGCCACTTAACCACTTGGCGCAAAAATAAAGCCGCCCTGATTTGGGAAGGCGAACCCGGAGACTCGCGCACCCTCACCTACGCGCAACTCCACCGCGAAGTCTGCCAAATGGCGAACGTCATCAAACAATTGGGAGTCCAAAAGGGCGATCCCGTTGGCATTTATATGCCGATGATTCCCGAAGCTGCGATCGCCATGCTAGCCTGCGCCAGAATCGGTGCAGTACACAGCGTTGTTTTTGGCGGTTTTAGTGCAGAAGCATTGCGCGATCGGCTAAACGACGGCGAAGCAAAACTCGTGATCACCGCTGACGGTGGCTTCCGCAAAGATGCTGCCGTCGGCCTCAAAGAACAAGTAGACAAAGCCCTCGCCAACAACGTCACACCAAGCGTTACCAACGTTATCGTCGTCCAGCGTACCAAACAGCAAGTCCACATGGAACCCGGGCGCGATCTTTGGTGGCACGACTTGCAAAAAGACGCCTCCGCCGACTGCCCCGCCGAACCGATGGACAGCGAAGATATGCTGTTCGTACTCTACACTTCGGGCAGTACCGGCAAACCAAAAGGAGTCGTCCACACCACAGGTGGCTACAACCTTTACACCCACATGACAACCAAGTGGATCTTCGACCTCCAAGATACCGATGTCTACTGGTGCACCGCAGACGTAGGCTGGATTACAGGCCACAGTTACATAATCTACGGCCCGCTTTCCAACGGCGCTACCACAATCATGTACGAAGGTGCGCCCCGCGCGTCCAACCCAGGCTGTTTTTGGGATGTGATCGAAAAATACGGCGTCACCGTTTTCTACACCGCACCCACTGCGATCAGAACATTCATGAAAATGGGCGAAGACTTGCCGAATGCGCGCAATTTGTCCTCTTTACGATTGTTAGGAACCGTCGGCGAACCGATCAATCCTGAAGCTTGGATGTGGTATCAGCGCGTAATTGGCAACTCGAATTGTCCGATCGTCGATACTTGGTGGCAAACAGAAACCGGGGGAATTATGATTACCGCTTTGCCCGGTGCAATTCCTACAAAACCCGGTTCTGCAACCCTACCGTTCCCCGGAATTGTGGCCGATGTTGTTGACCAAGATGGCGAACCAGTAACTAACGAAAGCGGCGGTTATTTAGTGGTGAAACATCCTTGGCCGGGAATGATGCGGACGCTTTACAACGATGCCGATCGTTTTCGCCGCACTTATTGGGAATATTTGCACCCGAAAGATGGGGAATTTGTGTACTTTGCAGGAGACGGCGCGCACAAGGACAAAGACGGTTATTTCTGGGTAATGGGCCGCGTTGACGATGTAATTAATGTGGCCGGACACCGACTCGGCACGATGGAAGTTGAGTCAGCTTTGGTATCGCATCCAGCGGTGGCGGAAGCTGCGGTTGTTGGCAAACCCGACGAGATTAAAGGTGAGGAAATTGTGGCTTTTGTCACGCTGGACAACTGGCAGCAACCTAGCGAAGAATTGGCCAAGGAATTGAAGCAGCACGTTGTTAAGGAAATTGGGGCGATCGCCCGTCCCGGCGAAATTCGATTTACTGATGCTTTGCCGAAAACGCGAAGCGGCAAAATCATGCGCCGATTGCTGCGTTCTTTAGCTGCGGGAGAAGAGGTTTCTGGGGATACTTCGACCTTGGAAGACCGGACGGTTTTGGATAAGTTGCGGGGAGGTTCGTAGGGATTTCTTTAAGGGCAGGTTCTTAATAGCAGTAGGGTGCACGACCGGGCGCACCTTACTCTTTCTCCTTATGCTATGTTAGATATTTTTACTGTAGAAATGAATTATTTGGCTCATCTATTCTTATCAGAAGGCACGCCAGAATCCCTGATTGGCAACCTCTTAGGAGATTTTGTTAAAGGAACGGCCGTCAACCTTTATCCCGAGGAAATTAGAAAGGGCATCGATTTGCACCGCAAAGTAGATAGCTACACTGACTCTCACGCAATAGTGCGATCGAGTAAAAGCCTTGTTTGCGCCGATAGACGCAGGTTTGCTGGAGTTTTGATTGACGTGTTTTACGACCACTTCTTGGCTAAAAATTGGCTGGAATATTCAGAAATTCCGCTTCCCGATTTTTCTCGCCATGTCTATAAAGTCCTGCAAGACAATCGCGATATATTGCCTGAATCTCTCCAGCGCCTGCTGCCAACAATAATTGCCCGCGACTTGCTTTCATCTTATAAGGAAATTGCCGAAATCGGCATCACTCTTACAAGAATGTCTGCCAGAATCAAGCGGACAAATAACTTGGCAAGCGGCATAGAAGATTTGACAGCTAACTATCAGCGCTTAGAATCTGATTTTCGGGATTTTTTCCCCGACTTGATAAAATACGCCACAGTTGACAAATATTAATACAAACAACAAAAATTACAGTTGCTATTGATAGCGAACTCGTGTATAATTCAACCGATACCTGCATGAAATCTCAAGTGCAACAGGGTTGAAAATATGGCAACCAGAATTCCGAACCTGCAAGTAACTAAAGTAGTTGATGGCGACAGCATCAAAATTTCTCTCAACGGCCAAACCGAGTCTCTGCGACTGATTGGCGTCGATACAGAAGAAAGTCATTCGGGAGGCTCCAAACCTATAACTGCAGCGGGCAAAGCAGCTTCGGAAATGGCTAAAAAATACTTCGCGACAGCAGATGGTGGACTTGCTAAAATTGACATAGAATTTGATACAGCCGATTCGGTTGAAGTGGCTCTACAAAAACACCGCGACAACTACGGGCGTCTCCTCTGTTACGTGCATAAAGATGGAGAAAATTACAATCTCAAACTGATTGCAGAAGGCTGGAGCCCCTACTTTGTCAAATACGGGCGGTCCAGATTGTATCACCGACAAATGACTGAGGCAGAATCGGCGGCAAAAGCTTACAATCTGATGATTTGGAATCCGATTACCAATGCCAAAATTCCCTCTCGCAACTATGGTTATTTACTGCCTTGGTGGTCGATGCGAAGCTCGATTGTTGAAGAGTTTCGGTTGGCCGAAGCAAACGCAGGAGCGCTTTCTGTGAGGTTGCACTACCCGAAAATCTTAGCGGCTTCTGAGACAGCTAAATCTATTACTATTTTCTGCGATTTGCAGGCGGGAATTAATAAATGGATCGACGGTAATGCTCTGATTTATGCAGGTTCGGTTTATCATAAATTACATTTGTGGATACCGGATGCTGAAACTGATGAAATGGCTCCGTTGAAGCGGCTGATCGAGAAGCGCTATGCTGGTCTGGGACGGGGATATGTGTATGTCAGCGGGAAGGTAGAACAATACAAAGGGAAGCCTCAAATAGTTTTGAAGAATATCAAACAACTTTCAGATTTTCCCTGATAATATTTAAACTAGACTTAATTTCATCAATTTTTTTAACTGCATCTAACTTTCTTAGAAAATACGATCGCAAATTCTGCCCCTTCTCCTAATTTAGACGTGCAAATCAGAGATCTTTGATGTTGATCTCGCACCATCCGATCGGCTATAGACAATCCTAAGCCTGTTCCTTTGCCTACAGGTTTTGTGGTGAAAAAAGGATCGAATATCTTGGATAGTACATTTCCGGCTATACCGCGCCCATTATCTTGAATGCAGACGATCGCACAATTTTCAGCGGTAATCTCTGTGGAAACTCAAATAGTTGGCTGGTTGTTGGTGCGATGGATATGTAATTCTTCCGCTAACTTCGTTACTGAGTCGATTTGCCAAATCGTTAATAGCTTTTTGTCCGTTGGGGAATGATAAACATCCAGTTAAACCTAGGGCTGCGAAAATTTGTAGGACAAATGGAACGATCGGGATGGTTTGCAGGGATAATTTTGGAATTACTTTATTTGATAAAGGAAGTTGTCTGAAAATTGCGGTCTGTTTTAGCATTGGCTGTACCTGGCAAGTTTCGCGATCGCGCAAATAAATAGAGGATGATGCTAGGAAGCGATCGACCTCTATTCAGCCATGATATTCTATTTATCAAGAGATGCAGAAACATTTATTGCTGCATTGAAGGAGTATCAAAAAATCGACATCCTAAGGGATTTGTGCGTACAGATTTATTTTGAGGAGTTGTTATAGGAGGACGAGAGTTAGGAAGTGTGCTATTCAATTCTGAAACGGTAAACGATTTAGAAATATTAGGATTTTTCCCGATATCGCTCGCAGAAGTTTTAGCAACATCTGCTGACTCGGTACTTGTGATATTTTGTGTTTCAGTTACATTTATCTGCGATTTGACAGTCGTTTGTGCCTGACACGGATAGGCAGTCATAGCATAAATTACAGCAAAGCCCAGGAACCTAAAATAGCCCGTTGATTTAATCATATCGATCTAAACCTAAACCTAAAGAACTGTTATTACTGCGTCTTAATAATAGATTAAATGAGCAAAACTTATATTTCAAGCGTGTTTATGCGTATTTTTTTTAACTTAAAAATTACGTACTTGTATGTAAGAAAGAAAGATATAAACGGGTAAATTACTACCAAATGTAAAGTTTCAGTAAAAGTAGCGGGTTTTTACTGATAAAAAATCTTAGGACATCCCGCTGGGGTTTTAATCACTGTCTGGTGACCGAAAAGCACCTTTCTCGCTTAACAGGCAGGGTTTCGGTTGCACAAAATTAAATTTTATTGGGGGCAGTTCCTCCGGGGCGGGTTCACCAAAATTGTTTGCAATTCGCGATCGATCTAGTAAAACCCCCCACAGCATTACACTCTTAAAAAGAAAATGAAGTTCTCAATACACCAACTGAGATCGGGTCGCTATCGGGAGTGTGACCGGGTTGAAAAATCAAGATCAATCCAGGGGTGACGCTGATATTATCATTCACCTGCCAGCGGTAGAATACCTCTACATGAGTAGTCGTTCCGGGTTGCCCGCCCGATCGCCCTAAACCCGTATCTAAAAAATCAGGAACGTTATTGCCTGTAGGTAAATTGCTGCTGACAATTTTAGGCGGTTGCCCGATATAAATTCCTCCTAAACTTCCTGATTTAAACAAATCGGGAAAATTTACAAAAACCATATAATTTGTAGTTGCCACTGTACCAGATTTACCCGGAATGCGAGAATTAGTATAACCAGCCCAACCTCCCACAGAAACTCGCGATGAAAGGCGCCAATTTAAACTGGCTCCCACTGCATTTGTTTGCAGAGATGCTGACTTATTTGTGCTAGGATTGATAGCAGTTAACTGGCCATCGCCAGCCAAATTAATTAAATTACCGTTAGGCGAATAATCGTTAACATAATACACAGTAAGATCGACAGGATCGGCTGGTGTCAGAGTTAGTTGTACACCCAATGTATTGTGTCCTTCAGACCCGTTAGAACTAACAAAGAATCCGGGAATGTTAGTAGAATAAACTGCTTGCAAACTGGCTCGATTCGCAAATTGCCAGTCAATGCCGATGCCACCTAAACCCAAACCAGTGTTCAAAATAGGGTTTCTTTGAGCGAAGGCAGAAAGGGGGCCGGAAGCTGCACTTTCGACCCGATTCGGCCCTCGAAAACCGGTAACCATGTTAACTCCTGCTGTCCCTGCAAACACTGCCAATTTGTCGCCGACCAGAAAGCGGTAGTTGAGGTCGCTGACCGTTAATCCAGAAGTTTCGCCTAAATTATAAGCAAGATTTACGTCTTCGGTTAATTGTGGTGAAGTGCCTCCGTTCTGGTTGTAAAAACCGATTAATAAGTTACTGCGAGGACTAAATTGAGTTGTTAAGTAGAATTGATTTAGGTTGATAATGTTGACATTTGTACCGGGGTCTTTGGTATCTCTTTTGCCGTCTCTGGGAGCGCGGTCTGCACGGTTAGGCGTGCGCCCTTGTATCCCAAAAATGGTGAATCCCGACAGCTTAGTTGTTGTTGAAAATTGATTGGCTTCTAGTTCGGTAGCTCGCGCTTCTAAAAGGTCAGTCCGACCTCGCAGTGTGGCAATTTCTGCTGCAAATTCTTCTTGCAATTTTTGCACTTTTATCAAGTCATTTCGGTTGACTTGGTTTTGGGTTTGTTTGGCGATCGACTCGCGTATTTTATCTAAACAAGCATTGACTCCGGCTGCAAATTCATAGCGGGTGAGGGCGCGGTTTCCGCGATAGGTTCCGTCGGGGTATCCAGCTATGCAGCCGTATCTTTCTACTAAGGATTGCAGTGCTTGAAATGCCCAGTCTGTGGGCTGTACGTCGCTAAGTTGGGAAACTGATGTAACTTGTTCTATTGAGTTTTCAGTAGGGTAAATTAATGGGGGATTTGCTAATTTATTTTCTTCAACTAACGGAGGTATTTCTGCGGGCTGCGTTTCGCTGGCTTCGGATATGTGAGTTTCTATCTCACTCGCCATAGGTACGGGCGGCTTCGATGTGGGGTTTATCGCTGAAGTTACATCTACATTGTGAGAATTTTCGACTGATTGTCGATCTGGATTACGATCGAAATTATCCGGTAGATTATTTGTCGGTGCGGGTAATTGATACCATTCATTAACTGGATCTTCGGAATTTGCACTATTTGCTGTTGTTTCAGGATCTGTCGTTTCTGCTAATGCTGGAACGCTCAATAATCCCTGCAATCCGAATCCTACTATTAAGCTGCTAAGGATTTTCCAAATTTGTCGAGCGCACTTTTGATTTTTCATTTTATTATACTTTGTTAAGATTTGTCCAAAAAAGTGAGAAAAAAGGCGATTTACTACGGGATAGCTACCCTTCACGCACTATTCTAGATGAAGGGCGATCGTAAATTCCGTTCCTCCTCCCAAAACCGACGAACAAGTCAAACTGCCGCCCTCGGTTTCTTCCACTATGTGACGGCTGATTGACAATCCGGTTCCCGTTCCTTTCCCAACTGATTTGGTAGTGAATGAAGAGTCAACAATCTGCGATATTATTTCCTCAGACATTCCTGTGCCATTGTCTTTGATTTTAATCAAAATATCTCGCTCTCGCTCACAGAATTAAGTAGTAATAGTAATGATGTTGGGTGCGGATGTAATCGCTGCAAAAATACACCGTTGCTTAGCTTGTGATAAAGCATCGATCGCCTTTTCCATTACCATTCATCAACACCTGATTCAGTTATCATAGCATTTAAGCAAACTAATCTAGCCATAATTTTTGATAAGTTGAATAGCCGGACGGTTATTATTGATATTCAAACGGTGCTGCAAAATCATCAAAGTGCTATCAATTCCTTCCCGGATATCGGCTAACATTTGATACTCGCTGTTTGCACGGGAAAAAGTGCGGAGCGAGTTATCGGTTAACATAGTTCGCAGGGAAACACGATTTTTTTAGCGATCGCCAACTTCTTAACTTCAGTATCATTACGGTTGACCAAGCAAAAATATTAAGAGTCTTTAACTTATTTAACCCGTTAATACTATAATATTATCACCGCAAATCTGTAGCTGCCAATAGCTGCGCGATCGATCCACACTCCCGAGACTTAAAAGCTATGTGCCAATTACTGGGAATGAACTGCAATGTTCCGACAGATATTTGCTTTTCTTTTGAGGGTTTTTCTGCAAGAGGTGGCAGAACAGACGTTCATCAAGACGGTTGGGGAATTGCTTTCTTTGAAGGTTTGGGATGCCGCCTTTTTATAGACTCTAAACCTGCGATTGCTTCTCCGGTTGCTGAAGTAGTGCGTCGCTATCCCATTCATTCAACTAACGTCATTGCTCACATCCGCAAAGCTACCCAAGGCGAAATTGCTCTGGAAAACTGCCACCCTTTTATTCGGGAACTTTGGGGGCGCTATTGGGTGTTCGCTCACAATGGAAATCTCGAAAATTTTAATCCCGAATGTGCCGGAGTTTACAAACCTGTTGGCAAAACTGACAGCGAAAAAGCTTTCTGTTTGATATTAGAAAAGCTGCGAAAAAGTTTCCCTCTAAATAAGCCTAGTGTGACGGATATTTACCCGGTACTGAACGAAATCACTAAAACTTTGGCAGAGTACGGAATTTTTAATTATTTACTTTCTGATGGAGAACACTTGTTTGCACATTGTTCTACTAATCTGCATTATATTGTGCGACAAGCACCTTTTGCTAGCGCGCACTCGATCGATGAAGATGTGACAGTCGATTTCCGGGAACTGACAAAGGAGGACGATCGCGTGGCTGTTATTGCCACTTTGCCGCTGACTGATGACGAAGTGTGGACGCAAATTCAACCGGGAGAATTGCTGGTATTTCAGGATGGTGGCTCGGTCAATTTTTAACCGCTGGAGTTAAGTTAAATGACCGCTACGAAGCGGCTGCAAAATCTGTGTATTGCCGCATTCCCGGCTCGTGAAATGCCAACACAATATCTTCTTTGGGAACCCCTGCACGCACCAAATCCGTTGCAATCCCATCTTCTGTCCAGTCTTCCTCGATCCAGAATTTGCGATCGCGAATCCGAACGTAAACAGTGATACCGGTAATGCGATCACCCTTTTCCCAGCCAAGATTCATCCAGATGTAATGACCGTTTTGTTCGTCGGTAATCAAGAATGTCTCGATGTCTGGTTGAGGATGGCGGCACAATTCTACATACTCGGTCAAAATACGTTTGATTAATTGGGGATACTCGATTAGTTTATCCATTGCACAATTTCCTCTACTTCTGTATTTACGATAATTAGCGGAAGTTGATGTCTGTTTACAATTAATTGAATTACATCTTGAGTGAAGAAACTTTTATATGCGATCGCACTAACTGCGACGTAAAGTTTGCGTTCGGGCGCTGTTTCTTCTAAAAGGTAACGATAAATGTCATACTGACCGAGAGCTTCTTTTAAATCTTGGATTTTTGAGGCACCGATAAAGCTTTTCACTTCAACTACAAGTTTCTGTCCCGGCCGTTCAGCAGCAATGGGTTGTTCCGCACCGAGATCGGCGTACAGCGTTGTTCTGCGATACTGAATTACATACGGATCGTCAGTAATCGTCCAGCCGTCTTTGATCAGTGCATTTTTGACGGCGTTGTGGATCGTGTCTAGCTTTGGCATAGGTTAATTATAGACGAAAGGCAGTATGCTGTAGGTTTGGTCGGGGAAGTTTAGATCGAGCTACCTTTTTTCAGATGGCTATTCGCCCAGATAGGCGATCTTGTTGATGTTCATAGAAATGATATCTCATCTTTCAGCTATTTTTTTAGTTGATATTGACAGCAAATAAAAGACGTGGTATCTTTTAAGTTAAATATTGTATTTTTTTATTGAAATCTATGGGTTGTCGCTTATGAATAATAAGTTTTTTAAGTTCTTAATCATTTTTTCGGTAACTGCTGTTACTTTGTGTCTCAGTTATCAACTTTTACTTCTTCCCTCTAAGGCACAGCTAATTAGTCAGGCAAGTAGTTCAATAAAGCCGTCTCCTTCTGCTTCAAAGGAATTACTAAATGGAGTAATTCTTGCAGTGGTTTCTGGCATCATTGGTTTTCTTGCAAATTTTGTCATTGAACGAGTAAAAAAGAAAGGTGAACCTAGAAAACAAATATCATATAGCAAAGTAATTAAAAGTGGAATTGTAGGAGAAATTGAAAAAGATATTGAGGATAAGATAGGGATTCTGTACAACGGAATACCAGCAAAAAATATGTTTTATGCTCTCTTTGATATTGAGAATACAGGAAACAAACAAGTTAAGAATCAAGAGATAAGGTTTGAGTTTACAGATGATAGCGAAATTCTTGATGTATTCCATTCTCCTCAAAAAATTGAACCTGAAATGGAGCTTAAGGAGTTACCTGAGTCTAACCTTGGCAAGCATCAGAAAAGATTTAGAATCGGTGTTATCAAGCCCAAAGAAAAACTTGGTTTTAGATTCATTGTCCAAGGCTCTAAAAAAGAATCTCTAGATTTCAAACATCACCCTAAAAATGATGAGGATGTACATTTTCTAAAGATCGAAGACAAGAAAGTTGCCGATGATATTGAGCAGGTAAGATCTTTTTTAATGAACTGTTTCATTGCTTTTGTCTTGTTGCCTTTGATGAAAGAAATTTTTCTATTATCTTTTTTACGTGAATTATTTTCTGTACTACTCTCTTTAGGCAGTTTGGTAGTTTTTGGGCTTTTAATTCTTCCAAATCTTGAAAGCTTTATAAAATCTGTTGTCAATCTAATGTCAAAGAAACAATCCGATCTACAAAGTGAAAAGATAGGAATGGTAGTTATGGGAGGTTCGGTGAATGTAGACAGTTTTTCAGTGAACTCATCCACCAATACAAACGAAATCTAGAACGGTTGTCGCAGCATAAAAACCAGCTTGCAACCACCGTATCAATGTTATTGATTGAGTTCAAGAGAGAGGTAATCTCCGTCTAGTTAGCTCAATTTTTAGACGACCAAGCTAGTCGGTGAACAATTTGGTAAATCGATCGATAATTAAGAATAGTTTAGCCTCTAGTTAAAAACAGGTTGGAGTCTGTTCAATAATCTTAATTTTTGCTACTTCAAAAACGTTGTAGATATTTGTACTGCTCGTTTTCTATTTGCTTTCGCAACTGTTGCAGCAGAAATAATCTGTGGGTAACTTCTTGATATTCTTCCTTAGATAGAGAACTACTTAATTGCTCCAACATTGCATCACTTTCCTCAACAATTGCATTGCGAAAGAAGTCGCTAAGCTGGCGGCGATTGATTCCTGCTAATTCGATCACAGGAACTTTTACAGTTTCTCCATCAACTTTCATCTCCTTTAGTTCAGATTTCCCAATTATAGCAAACTCGGAGCGAGCTAGCCATTCGTAAAAATCGTTTGAAACCTCAATCGCTTCGGCTTCTTCTCGATCCTGCGAGTAAAATGCAATATCTAACATTAGTCCTCCTCAGATTCACAACTCATAAATTCGCGATCGGGAATATTTTCTGCATAGGCAATGTCATTTTCATCAAACAGTTTCTTTGCTTTGTCTGTAATTTCTCCTGGAGTCAGATTGCTATCCTACAGTCTAGTAAAAACTTTATATCGATTGTGGAGCGGTTGCGATCGCCTAATTAAACAGAAACAACCCTGGATCGACGTGGAAAAACCTTCCCAAAGCCTCAGCTTGTTCCTTGGTGATTTCTAGCCGATCGTTAATTACCTCAACTACAGCCTCGCGCGAACCCATAATTTCTAATAAATCGGTTGCGTCTAGACTCCGAGCCTCCATCAAATGCAGCAGCCTTGACTGTGGTGTTGAGGCATTAATTTGATAGTGCTTGTCTTCAAAATCCTCAATCAGTTTTACCAGCAGTTGTAGCAGCGCTTCTTCTTCGGACTTCAAATTTTTAGTAGAGATTAATTCTTCTACTATCTCAAGAAAAAACTCGTTTTCTTCTTCGGTTTTGATAATCCGAGGCTGATACTTAGAGAGCAATTTGCTGTAAATATCTCTATCAAAAGTAATCGTCATTTTTCCAGTTTTCCTTATCATACTCGGCGTGAGTTAAAACGTATTTTATATAAATGATTTGCTGTTCATAATTAATACTCAGGATTAAGCGATATTTATTTCCTTTAATATTAAAAACTGTAAAATTTCCAACTGCCTCAGCTTTGGGATAAACAGCTTGAACTTCCACGAGGTTAGCCCAAACGGCTTTACTAGCAATTTTATACCAGTCATCGAGGGCTTCGCACGAATCAGCGTGACTTTGACAGTATTCTCTTAATTTTTTCCGACTGATAACGTGCATTTAGCGATCGTTCTGATGTTTTCTAGATATCTCAACAAAGAACACGAGAGAAATAGAGGCACAGCCTCTTGAAATTGATTCCCAGGCTTTGCCTGGGAACGAGAGAGGTGCGCAGTGCGCACCCCACAGAAACCCTAGCTACCGCCAATCCGGGCCACATCGCGAGCATTTTCTTCAAATGCAGCCGTCAGCGCATCATCACCGCTTAAACCCGATGCGATCGCCCTTTCAATAGCCTGCAACACCCGCTTATAATCCCTCGGCATCACCTTCACAAACACCGGCACCATCTCATCCCACGCAGCCAAAACCTTGGATGCTTTCGCACTTCCAGTCAAATCAACGTGAGTCTGAAGCATCTGCCGCAAATCGCTAATTTCCTCAACATCCTCCAGTTTTTCCAAATCCACCATCGACATATTGCAGCGAGTAGCAAAATCCCCCGCTTCATCCAAAATGTAAGCAACACCGCCACTCATACCCGCTGCAAAATTGCGCCCGGTTTCGCCCAAAACTACAACTTTGCCGCCTGTCATGTACTCGCAACCGTGATCGCCCACACCTTCAACTACCGCATTCACGCCGGAGTTACGCACCCCAAAACGTTCGCCCGCCATCCCTCGGATGAAAACCTCACCAGCAGTCGCGCCGTAAAGCACTACGTTACCGACAATCACGTTTTCTTCCGCGACAAAGGTAGAAGCTGGCGACGGATACAGGATAATCTTGCCGCCGCTGAGCCCCTTGCCCAAATAGTCGTTAGCTTCGCCTTCGAGCTCCAGGGTGACTCCCTTGGGTACAAAAGCCCCAAAGCTTTGCCCGGCGCTGCCTTGGAAGTGCAGGTGCACCGTGTCATCCGGCAAACCTTCCCAGTTGCGTTTGGTGATTTCGTTGCCGAGAATTGTGCCGACAACCCGGTTGACATTGGTAATCGGCAGTTTGGCGTGGACTTTTTCGCCATTTTCGATCGCACCTTTGCACAAATCCAATAACACAGTCATGTCGATCGACTTTTCCAACCCGTGATCCTGCGCCATCTGACAGTAACGGCCGACATCCGCCCCAACCTCCGGCTGATAAAGGATTTTGGAGAAATCCAAACCCTTAGCCTTCCAGTGTTCCACAGCTTGCTGAGGTTCCAAAACATCAGTGCGGCCAACCATTTCATTCAGCGTGCGGAAGCCCAACTGCGCCATAATTTCCCGGACTTCCTGCGCGATGAAAGTCATAAAGTTTACCGTGTGATCGGGGTCGCCGGTAAAGTTTTTCCGCAGCAGCGGGTCTTGCGTCGCCACGCCCACCGGGCAAGTGTTTTGGTGGCACACGCGCATCATGATGCAGCCCAATGTTACCAGCGGCGCGGTCGCAAAACCGAATTCCTCCGCACCAAGCAAGGCAGCAATTACTACATCGCGGCCGGTTTTCATTTGACCGTCAGTTTCCACGACAATCCGGCTGCGGAGATTGTTGAGTACCAAAGTCTGGTGAGTTTCCGCCAGTCCCAATTCCCAAGGTAATCCCGCGTGTTTGATCGAAGTTTGCGGCGAAGCGCCGGTTCCGCCGTCGTAGCCGGAAATCAACACGACATCGGCGTGGGCTTTCGCAACCCCGGCCGCGATCGTCCCGACTCCAACTTCCGACACCAGTTTCACGCTAATCCGCGCTTCCCGGTTGGAATTTTTCAAGTCGTGAATCAATTCGGCCAAATCTTCGATCGAATAAATGTCGTGGTGAGGAGGAGGCGAAATCAATCCCACACCCGGAGTCGAGTTCCGCACCTTGGCAATCCACGGGTATACTTTTTTACCGGGCAACTGTCCGCCTTCACCTGGTTTCGCGCCTTGCGCCATCTTGATTTGCAGTTCCCGCGCTTGGGAAAGGTACAAGCTGGTAACGCCGAAACGCCCGGAAGCAACTTGTTTGATCGCGCTGTTTTTCGAGTCGCCGCGATCGTTCGTCCAAGTGTAGCGTTCCGAGTCTTCCCCGCCTTCACCGGTGTTCGATTTGCCACCAATGCGGTTCATCGCGATCGCCAGAGATTCGTGGGCTTCTTTAGAAATCGAACCGTAACTCATCGCCCCAGTTTTAAAGCGTTTGAGAATAGATTCGATCGGCTCAACTTCCTCAATCGGTATCGATTCCCGCTGCTTGAATTGCAACAAACCGCGCAGGGTAAAATGCTGCTGGTTTTGTTCGTTAACCAGCCCAGAATACTGTTTGAAAAGCGTATAACTGCCCTCGCGCACCGACTTTTGCAGCGCGTGAATTGTCTGCGGACTAAACAAATGCGCCTCGCCTTCTTTCCGCCACTGATATTCGCCGCCGACATCGAGAGTATGTCCGCTGGATGGGCGGTCTGGGAAAGCGTGAGTATGGCGCAAAATTGCTTCTTGGGCGAGGACTTCGAGGTCTACCCCTTCAATCCGCGAGGCTGTCCAAGCAAAGTATTTATCGACTACGGATTTGTTTAAGCCGATCGCCTCAAAAATCTGCGCGCCGCGATAGCTTTGAATTGTGGAAATCCCAATTTTCGAGGCAACTTTCGTCACACCTTTAGTTGCCGCTTTGACGTAGTTTTTGCAAGCTGTTTTGTACTCGACATTTAGCAGCAATCCTTCGCGGATCGAATCGGCGATCGTCTCGAAGGCCAAATACGGATTGATCGCGCCGCAGCCGTAGCCGATTAAAGTCGCAAAGTGATGAACTTCCCTCGGTTCGCCGGATTCGAGCACGAGTCCCGCCCGCGTGCGCGTACCTTTACGGATCAAGTGGTGGTGCAGGCCCGCAACTGCCAGCAGCGCCGGAATTGGGGCTTTGTCTGGACTGATCCCCCGATCGCTCAAAATGATGATATTCACCCCGGAGGCGATCGCGCTGTCTGCTGCTGCAAAAACCTCTTCTAACGCTTGTTCTAGACCTTTCACGCCGCTTTTGGGATCGAACAAAATCGGCAGTGTAATCGACCGGAAATTGCCCTCATTTACGTGTTTGAGCTTAGCTAATTCTTCATTGCTGAGAATTGGCGTTTTCAGTTCAATCAAATGGCAGCTTTCCGGTTCTGGTTTGAGCAAATTGCGTTCAGCGCCGATCGTAGTTTCGGCAGAAGTTACAATTTCTTCGCGGATAGAATCAATTGGCGGATTGGTAACTTGAGCAAACAACTGCTGGAAGTATTCGTAAAGCAGTTTTGGGCGGTTGGAAAGCACCGCCAGCGGCGTATCCGCACCCATCGCACCGACAGCTTCCACGCCATCTTTTGCCATCGGCGCTAACAGCAACCGCAGTTCTTCAAAGGTGTAGCCGAAAGCCATTTGGCGCTGGATCAATGTTTCGGGGTGGGATTCTGGCAATGCCGGCGCATCTTTCAGTTTGGCGATTTCGACCATGTGCTGGTCGATCCACTGGCGGTACGGGTGTTCGGAGGCGATTTGATGTTTGATTTCTTCGTCAGAAACGATGCGGCCTTCTGCTGTATTTACCAGGAACATCCGCCCCGGTTGCAAGCGGCCTTTTGAGACAATTCGTTCTGGGGCGATCGGCAAAACTCCGGCTTCCGATGCCATAATTACCAAGTCGTCTTTGGTAACGCAGTAGCGGGAAGGGCGCAAACCGTTGCGATCGAGCACTGCCCCGATCGAAGTACCGTCAGTAAAGGCGATCGAAGCTGGGCCGTCCCAAGGTTCCATCAAGCAAGAATGGTATTCGTAGAAAGCCTTTTTCTCGTCACTCATCGACTCGTGGGCTGTCCAAGGTTCGGGAATCATCATCATTACAGCGTGCGGCAAAGAACGCCCGGCCAAATTCAGCAATTCCAAAGCATTGTCAAAAATCGTCGAGTCGCTGCCTTCGATGTTGATTAAATTCGGGATTTTCTTCAAATCGTCTCCGAACAGTTCCGACTCGAACAGCGATTGCCGCGCGTGCATCCAGTTAATGTTGCCGCGCATCGTGTTAATTTCGCCGTTGTGGGCGATGTAGCGGTAAGGGTGCGATCGTTCCCAGCTCGGAAAAGTATTCGTGCTGAAACGCGAGTGAACCAGGGCTAGAGCGCTTTCCATATCGGGGTCGTGCAGTTCGGGATAGTAATCCCCCACTTGCACGGGCATTAACATACCCTTGTAGACGATCGTCCGGCACGAGAGAGTGGAATTGTACCAGTAGGGGTCTGTGTTAGTCCTGCGGATGGCATTGTGAGCGCGCTTGCGGATGACGTACAGTTTCCGCTCGAAGGCCGCCTCGTCGATACCGGCGGCGCGCCGCAGGAACACTTGCTGCATGAAGGGTTCGCTAGATTTGGCGGTTTCGCCGAGGGACGAGTTGTCCGTGGGAACATCTCGCCAGCCGAGCACTTCCTGGCCTTCTTCTGCCGCGATTTCCTCAAAAATGCGTTGACCGTTTTCCCGTTCAGTTCGATTTGGCGACGAGTAAATCGCGCCAACGCCGTACTCGCCGGCTTCTGGAAGTTCGATGTTTAGGGCCGCGGTTACTTTCTTGAGAAACTTGTGGGGCACCTGCATCAAAATGCCCGCCCCGTCTCCGGTGTTGGGTTCGCAGCCGCACGCGCCCCGGTGGTCGAGGTTCAAGAGGATTGTCAGTGCCTGCTCGACAATTTCGTGGGATTTGTTACCCTTCATGTGTACGATAAATCCGACTCCGCAAGCGTCGTGCTCGAACTGCGGATCGTATAGGCCTTGTTTTGCTGGCAGTTCGTTGCTGTTCATTTTGATGTTTTCCTAAAAGTGACGAAAAAATTGCGATCGGCAGAGTACCGAGCTTTTTATTGTACCTAATCTGTATTTTCTAATTATGTCTGCTTGTAACTTTTAAGCTTAAGAAAATTGTTATATCTCAGCAGTCATGATTCATTAGCCATGAGTCATTAGTCATTAGTCAGAAGAAAAATTCTCTCCCTGTCCCTCCCTGTCCCCCTCTCTCCCTCTCTTCCCGTCTCCCACTCCCCCCTCTCCTCTTCCCCCGTTAAGCTTCTTTAAAGCACAGGCCTTTGAGAATGAAGATTTGATGTAGATTTGGGCGATCGCAAATACGGGGTTACAACTGCTGTGATGATTTTGCTATGGTGGTCAAGGTGGGTCGATCGGGCAGAGCATACAAAAGTGCAAAACTCTACAGTCCGCTAACCGGTTCGCGCGATCGGACTTCGGTTTTAAGGATAAATTAGCTAATATCACAATCCAACGTTGTTTACCACAGGATTCAACAAGCAATCCTCAAGGAGTGAAAATCATGGTACAGATTCAAGAAATTTCTCAAGTATCTACTCTGCACGCACCTGCTGCACCCAACGGAATAGCCGCTACAGAATTGCGGCCTTGGGGTTCATTTACAACTTTAGAAGAAGGCCCAGGATATAAAATTAAGCGGATCGAAGTTAAGTCCGGACACCGCCTCAGCCTGCAAATGCACCACCACCGGAGCGAACACTGGATCGTGGTTTCTGGTACTGCAAAAGTTACTTGCGGCGAAACAGAAATTGTTCTGTTTACCAATCAGTCTACCTACGTTCCTCAGTGCACTTCTCACCGCCTGGAAAATCCGGGAGTTATCCCCCTGATTTTAATTGAGGTGCAGAATGGCGAATATCTCGGAGAAGATGATATTATCCGCTTTCAAGACGATTATGCTCGTAATGAAAAGGCTAAGTAACTCAAGTTGCTAAAGATATAGCGGTAAGGTGCGCTGTGGCGCACCCTACATTCTCCGGGTAAGGTGCAGGGCTAGGCGCACTCTAAATTTCTCAAAACTCAACACTACTCCCAAATTATTACCAATTACCAATTACCAATTACTCATAATGATTCATCTGAGCAAAACAGCAGCAACAGAAGTAACGCGCCTCAAGTCGAAGCATCCGAACCCCAATGCTTTATTTCGTGTGGGCGTGGAATCGAGCGGCTGCTCGGGTTTGTCTTATACAATGGCATTTGACGATGCGCCAGCCCCAGAAGACGCTGTATGCGAGTCGGAGGGAATTTCCGTTGCGATCGACCCCCAGCACTTAAAATATCTCAATGACCTCACCTTGGATTATTCAGAAGACTTGATGGGCGGAGGTTTTCGATTTCACAATCCCAATGCCGCCCAAAGCTGTAGCTGCGGGAACTCCTTTTCGGCCAAGGAATAATCAATACGATCGCACTCAAAGACTTAGAAAAAGTCCAAAAAACCTTCAAATAAGCCGAGACTATCAATATCGACGCCAGTTCAGAATTAGGAATTGACGGCAATGGAGATATACACCATTGAAGGCAGAGCACTTACACAACTCGATGAGTTAAGAATGCTGGAAGCAGAAGGAAACGCCTGGGTGCGGGTGGGAGCAAAACATGGGTACGAGTTTACAGCAGAAGAAGCCGTCAATAAGCATCAATAAATTATCCAAGAACTATCGCGGCTATGGCAGCGAAACTGAAGCGGGTGATATAGCAATCCTATTTAATTCGCGAACAGACCTCACCAAAAGCTGGTTTGTATTGAGGACTAAAGTCCTGTTTTAAAGCTTTTAATCAAGCTGGCGTACCGAGAATAGTCCACTGCATTAACTGCTGCCACTCGGGAGATTGAGCTAATAAATCTGCATCCAATTCATTGCCCGCATCCTGCGAAAATTCGGCGAAACATTCCACCCAATTAATTACTGTTTCCACAGGCAAATAAGGCGTATAATTCCAAGAACGCTGCAAAAACTCTACCATCTCAACAGAATGACCGGTGCGGTGCAAATACCAAGCAATCCAAACTAAGGTACTGTACTTGATTTGCTTTTCCAACAAACGTATTTTATCCGGCAATTCGGGGCGAGAAAAAAAATTTTCCATGACTGCAGCGAGGGATTTAGCCTGGGGTAAACCTTTGTACATGGCGCTTTGTTCGTGCTGGCGGTAGCAAACAGTTACTTGCTGCAGCCACTCTGCTTCGCATCCCATTAAGGCTAAACGCAGCACTAAATCTGTATCTTCTGCCGGGGGAAATCGAGGGTCAAATCCCCCGGCGCGCTCTAACCAATGCCGGCGAAATACCATCGCGCTGGGTAATACTGGTTTCCATCTGAGCCACATTTCTAAGTCTAATTTAGGGACGTTTTGCCAGGGCTTGACATCTTTTAGCGGTTCGCCTTTACTGTTGACTAGACGCCAGCCGCTGTGGACTATTCCTAGATGTGGTTTCGCTGCAAATACAGCCATTTGTGCGGCTAATTTGTCGGGAAAAAAGTAGTCATCTGCATCTAGAAATGCGATGAATTCTCCTCGCGCTAGTTCGATGCCGCGATTTCGGGCCATCGAAACTCCTTGATTTTGTTGGTAAATGTAGCGAATTCGATCGCCATATTTATCTAAAACTAAATTGGTGTCGTCTCGGGAGCCGTCGTCTACTACAATAATTTCCCAGTCAGCAATTGTTTGGTGCAGCACGCTATCTACTGCTTGGCCGACGTAAGCAGCGCAGTTGTAAGCCGGAATCACCACGCTTACCTGTGGGTTTCGGTCGCTCATAATTAATATCTAGTTTGATGGAGCAATAGTCCGGACTGTTTTAGTTCGTAGTCTGAAACCTTCGATTTTTCGTTGGTAGCTCAATTGCCTTGGAGCCTTGAAACCCTTATTCTACGGTTTGCAATCAAAAACTGTCCGAAGTATTGATGGATTATACCATTTTAAATTTTATATTTTAGTAGGATGCCCCGAAGGCTGACGCAGCCAATAAGCGATGCTTTGTGAGTATAATTTGGGTTCAAGAATTTGCCAAGGTAAATTGGTGCGAGTTCAATATATCAGGGCGGCGAATTGCTAAAGGGTGGCGATCGCCTTTTACCTTCAAATACTTGTCAGCTATTTGCAAAACCTGTTCTGGATCGGCCGGCTTGCTCAAAAAATCGGAAGCACCTGTAAATTTCGCTCGCGTGCGGTCAATTATACTGTCTTTACCGGTCAAAAACACGATCGGAGTTTCCCGAAAAGCCGGTGTCTTCCGCAAAAAATTGCACAAAGCAAAGCCGCTTGTCTTGGGCATCACCACGTCCATAAAAATTAAAGCAGGCTTGTGTTTGGCCAGAATGCCCACTCCCTGCATCGGGTCTTGAATTTTTAGGACTCGATACCCCTCCGGCAATAAAATTTGCTCTAAAAATTCGCATACTGTCGGACTGTCATCGACACAGGCAATCAAAGGGCGACCCGGTTGGGCGATCGCCGCGGCAAGGCGCCACTGTTCTATAGGTGACGGCAAGTCTGGTACTGTTCGGAAATTTACTAAACCTTGCTTCATGTAATTAATTAAAGCGCGAGTTGCCACTGTCACGCACTGCTTTTTCTTAAATGCAATATCCCAAAGAGTATTCTCGCCGTTAAATACGTTAGCCAAAGCGATCAAAGAATTAGAACTAAATCGATTTTCCTGCAACTGGGCCGACGCTTTTAAAAGCGGTGCTTGTTCTGGATCTACCAGCCACAAACCCATTTCTTTCCACTTCTGCCAAATTTGTTGTGTAGAGCACATAATCTTCTCTACTTCCGTCAAAGACAGCAGTAAAGAAGAGGTAATTGTAGAAAAATATTTTTGGGACGGACGCCACTCGCGGCGCAAACCCGATTGACCCATCAGAGCAAAAAACACTTCGGAAAGGCTGGTGTGGACGATCGCCCTAGCTTGTTCTAAACTCATTTCGCTGGCTGCTACCCCTCGCTGAAGCAGTTGATATTCCCAGAGTTCTCCAGCATCGAGGTCTCTGAGATCCACTTGAAAGTTTCGACAGTGTTGCCCGATCGCCCTGTACCAGCGCCTCGATCTGTGTGTTCCTCCTGTGGCATAAACCAAACAACCCTGAAAAAAGTAAAGTTGCCACTGTTGTTCCCCTTGTTCTAACAACAATTTCCCCGTTGCTTGTTTCTGGCTGAGTACAGCCAGAGTATGGGACAACATTTTGTATCCGATTGCGGTAGCAGACATATCAACTCGCATCCCCTGTACTCTGTTTGTACCATTATATCGCTGCTCAGTTGTGAAATATAACAGTAATATTACTGAATTTGGGTCAATAAAAACAACTAATCCTGCCAATTTACCCCCCTCAGGGAGTGATTCCCCTCAGGAGTTTTAGCTATGAAGATGCAACGCCTATTTGCACTATTAACTAACAAAAAAAATACTGCTTCTGACTAATAACTAATTCCCCTCGCTATCTTTCGGAGGTACTGGATCGTAACCCCCTGGATGAAAAGGATGACAGCGCAAAATCCGCTTAACCGCCATCGAGCCGCCGCGGCCCGCCCCAAATCTTTCTATTGCTTCGATCGCGTATTGCGAACAACTCGGTTGAAATCTACAAGCGTTAGGTAGGTAAGGAGAAATCCCCATTTTGTAGCCTCGGATTAATCCGATCAGCAATATTTTCACAATTTTTACCTCAGCGATTGATTAGATTAATAGCAAAATCTCGTTCTGTACCGCTGTAAACTAGGTGAATCGAGGGCATTCCCAGCAGCTAGAATTCCGCCAACTTTTCCAGTACCAATTATACCTATTTTCATTTTTTTTAGATAACTAAAGCACAATTTGAGGAGATAATATGGTACTTGTCTCTGAGTTCGCTACTTGACCGATACCTAAGAATTTACCGTCTCGATCGTAAACCTGCAAGGGATAGGGAGGTTGGAGTATTGGGTTGTGGAGGGGATTGTTGCTAGTTTCCTCATCTCCCCCGATCGGCGTTTCGGGAATTGGGAGGCGTTGTCCTTGAAACCAGCGTGTGGTATATTCAGGGGAAAGAACGATCGCGCCTAAATGTCCTAAAACCGCCGATGGCAAAATCGGGCAGAATTTATCCTCCTGCAATTGCAGTTCTAATTCTTCAAAACTTAGACTTTGGTCGATCGAAAAACCGCTACTTTCAGTGCGAGTCAAACGGGCTAAAGTACCGCCTGCATTCAACACAGCGCCCAAATCCCGCGCGATCGCCCGAACGTAAGTACCGGCCCCGCAGGCGATCGACAAATCCAATTCAGGAAAATCCCCCGATCGCCAATCCAAAATTTCCAGGCGAAAAACCTCAACATTCCTAGCAGCAACCTCCACAGTTTCGCCTTTTCTTGCTAACTCATAAAGGCGTTTTCCTCCCACCTGAACAGCACTAAAACTCGGTGGAAACTGCTCAATTTTTCCTATAAACTTTGGCAGTGCAGCTTGCACTTTTTCCAAACTCAACTCTGGCACCGGTCGAGAATGGATAACTTCTCCTTCTAAATCGTCAGTAGCAGTAGTTAAGCCAAACCGAATCGTGCCTCGGTAAGCTTTATTGTGTTGGAGAAATTGCAGCAGTCTGGTTGCTTTGCCCAGGGCGATCGGTAAAACGCCAGTCACAGCAGGATCGAGGGTTCCTCCGTGTCCAACTCGCTTGAGTTTCAATAGCCGGCGCACTCGCCCCACGCAGTCGTGAGATGTCATGCCCGCAGGTTTGTTGAGATTGAGAAAACCGTCAGTAGTCATTAGGAAGAAGGAAGAAGGAAGAAGGAAGAAGGAAGAAAGAAGAAGGAACAGGGAAGAAGGAAGAAGGAAGAAGGAAGAAGGAAGAAGGAAGAATGCAACGGGCAATGTATGGAATTTAACTGATAGAAACAAGCAATAAAAAAGAATATTAAAAGTTTTAAAATTGCTTTCTTTTTGCTCGATAAAGCTAACGTTACTCACAAGGGAAAGTGGTTTTTAGTTAAAAAGTTCAACATTAAAAACTTAAAACTAAAAAGTCCCCCCCAGCCCAATGATCAATTCCCAATTCCCAATTACCTCTTCCCAATTAAAGAATAAAGTCGGCCTGACTGATAGAAGCGCGGGCAACTCCGAATAAAGTAGCCAGAGTTTGCTTGGTGCTTGTAAGCTGAATAATTGTACTCGGCGAAGTTCCTGCCCCAGCGGAAATGGTGAGTTGGCTAAAGGTGAGGCCGGCAGTCAAGCGAATTTGATCGGTACCATTAGTAAAATCTGTAATCACGTCCCCCTCTGTCAAACGCCCGATCGCAAAAGTATCGTTTCCGGCGCCGCCAGTTAAAGTATCATTGCCGCGATCGCCCGATAAACAGTCATCGCCGATGCCACCAACCAGCGAGTCATCGCCGGCACCCCCAAAAAACGTGTCATTACCCGCGCCGCCCAACAAAATATCGTTGTCTTGGTTGCCAAACAGCAAATCATTGCCGTCCTCGCCGCTTACCGAGTCAGAACCTTTGCCACCGTAGAAAGTCTCGTCGCCCACGCCGCCCAAAACGCTGTCGCGGCCGGCACCGCCGAACAGTATGTCATTGCCAGCGTCGCCCAGAATTGAGTCATCGCCGTCGCCGCCGTAGAGGGAATCGTTTCCCCCTAAGCCGAAAATGGTGTCAGGGCCACCCAAACCAAATATCAAGTCAGCGCCCCCAGTACCTCTGAGGGAGTCGGGGCCGCTGGTGCCACTCCTGCCGCTAGCTGCCCCTCCGGGACTCGTACCGGTGGTGGGGGTTGGGGTTGTGACTCTGGGAATTGGTTGAGATAGTCCTGCTGATGGCATGATTCTGAAGATGGGTAGAAATTTGCCATTCTAACTTAGCTTAAAACCGGAAGCTATAAGCTCGCCAACCCCCCAGATCGGAAATATCGATCGCATCCGCCACAGCATAAGATTCGCACAAAAAGCCCTGCACCATAGAGCCGTCCTCCAACACCAGCGTACCAATTCCCAGGGGCGGGGGAATTTTAGTGACAAATCGGCCGAAAGCCGCGATCGACAACTCCCAAACTTCCACCTCGATCGCACTACCGCCCTCGTTCTGGCGCACCAATCCCGGCTTGGGAATCGCAGTACCCGTCAAAGCGTACAGCCTGTAAATCGGGCTGGTACGGCAGGCGCGAACCAAAATGCCTCCCCCCTCGATTAGTTGATAATTCAGCGGCTCACCCATCAAATGAGCGCCAACCACGGCTATTTTGACTTGTTCTTCTGAGGAAGATTCGGCTGCGATGGCGGGTTCCGGGAGGGTTGGCAGCGGTAGGTCGGTTGCGCCCAAAGTTCCCCCCAAGCTGGCGTGGAAAGCAGCTCCCAGGCGGCAGAGCGATAAATCGTGCCACGCAGGAGCCATCAGTGTCAATCCTGCGGGCAATCCGCTGCTTTGAAACCCGCTGGGAACTGCGATCGCGCACAAATCGAGCAAATTTGCAAAGTTCGTGTAGCGCCCGAGATTGGTGTTGAGCGCGATCGGCTCGGCTGCAACTTCTGCGACAGTATAAATCGTGCCTGTCGTCGGTACCGCCAACACATCCATTGACTGCCACTGAATTTCTGCTTGCTGGCGGAGTTCGGCCAATCGATACGACGCGCGGTAGGCTGAGACGGCATCGTAGCGTTTGCCGCCGCTGATAATTTCGTACACTATCGGATCGATCGCATCTGGGTGCGCGTCGAGGAAATCGCCGATCGCCGCCAACCTTTCTGCTACCCAAGGCCCGCCGTAGAGCAGTTCGGCAGCCTCCGCAAAGGGTTTGAAGTCAATAGGTGCGATCGTGCAGCCCAATGATTGCAAGCGCGCGATCGCCTCCCGGTAGCGCTGTTCGGCTTCTGCATTCCCGAAAAATTCCAGTTCGCCGTCTCCGGGAACTCCCACCCGTAACCTGGATAAATCCGGCAAAACTTTCGTTTCAGGGCGGCGAGAAAACGCATCCTCAGCGTCAAAACCGCTGGCTACTTGCAGCACCGAGGCCGCATCCGCACAGGTGAGAGCGAACACTGAAACGCAATCGAGCGATCGCACTGCCGGCAGCAGGCCGCGAGTGCTTACCAGCCCGCAACTTGGCTTCAGCCCGACTATGTTGGTAAAAGCAGCGGGAACCCGCCCCGATCCTGCGGTATCGCTACCCAGAGCAAAACTTACCAATCCGGCCGAGACTGCTGCGGCGGAACCGGAACTCGATCCTCCTGGGATGTAGCGCCGATCGAACGGATTGCGGCAAACTCCATAAGGCGTGCGGGTTCCCACCAATCCCGTGGCAAATTGATCCATGTTAGTTTTGCCGATCGCGATCGCACCTGCCGCGCACAGGCGCTCTACGACTGCGGACGATCGCGCTGGAGTGCGAGCAAACTGCGGACATCCCGCTGTAGTGGGAACGCCCGCCCAATCGAGATTATCTTTGATCGCAAAAGGTATTCCGTAGAGCGGCAACTGCTGCGGGTCTAGGTTTTGCAAGGCTTTGGCGCGTTCGAGGGTTTCCGCCAGCGGTGCTAAATAAATCCATACCGCCGGATCTGCATAGCGTTCGATCCGATCGTACACGCTCGCGATCGCATCTGCGGGCGCGAGCGAGCCGGTGCGGTAGCGATCGAGCAGCGAATGAATGTCTAGACTGTTGCTGTAGTTAAATTTTTCCATGATTCACCGTCAATCGATTTTAGATTTTAGATTTTAGATTTTAGATTGAAGAGTTGACTTCACAGGCTGTGTTTGGCGATCGTTCGATTTGCGATTTGCGATTTGCGATTTTAGATTGAAGAAATGACTTCACAGGCTGCGTTTGGCGATCGTTATTACAAATAGAATGTTAGTTTACCGCATTGTCGATCGCCTCCGCATCCAGTCTAGGGCGATCGAAGTATTTCTCAAAAAATCTTCAACCCTGGCCTTGCGGGTTGAATCTGTGTGTCCGTAAACTTCGCGATTTCCAACCGCCCGGTTTAATCTTCTAAAAACCTTAATTTGACAAATTAGAGAAAAACCATTTTTTGTAACATTTTACACATTTTATTATCAAATTTGCTGTTACCGTTTGAAACGTATCAATCTAGTAGGATTGCACCCTACAGTATGCTTACCTTTCACAAAGCTAAGTGCATTGCTGTTACGAACAGTCTCGAATAACTCCTTGGGTTGCAAACAGGACTTATACAGACAAAAACAAAAAAATTTAATAGCTTCTAGGGTTCCGATTTGAATCAGTTTCTAACTCAGCTTAGACAGTTCAAGTGCTGGTCCGAGAGAAGCAGACTGGTCATCCCAATATTTTATTAATTTGAGGGGAACACTAGCCAGTTACACGGCGGGATAAAAGCCCGGGAGAAACGCGATCGGTCAGCAAGACTCGGTTCGTTAGCTCTCGGGCTTTATCCTTGTATATCAAGGGTTTGCGGGAGCTAAGGAAGCCAACGAAGGTGCAAAAGCTCGATCGACATATTCACTTTTAACCAGCAACCAGAATATGCTATGAATATCCGATATTGCTCCCCAAAAATAATGCGATCGCCCCTATCCTACTGCGCCATATTTTTCATTACCTTGTTTTTCGCGATCGGCTGCGTCAACCCGGCAATTTATATCAAAACCACGACCGAAACAGAAGCAGCCTCTTCAGTAAGTGCTGACGCAGTTCGCCTCGGATTCAGCGCGTGGCCCGGCTGGTTTCCTTGGCAAATTTCCAAAGAACAAAAGATATTTGAAGCCAACAATGTTGGTGTAGACTTAAAATGGTTTGACGGCTACTTAGAATCGATCGGCACCCTCACAGCAGGACAGATAGATGCTAACAGCCAAACCCTCGGCGATACAGTAAACTCTATATCAGGCGGTGCAGATCAAGTAATTGTTTTAGTTAACGACAATTCGACGGGTAATGACAAAGTTATTGTCGCCGAAGGCATCAATTCCGTTGCAGATTTGAAAGGTAAAAAAGTGGCAGCAGAAGAAGGTACAGTCGATCACTTTCTATTACTGTTAGGGCTGAGGAAAGCAGGTTTATCAGTGCGAGATATTCAATTTGTACCCCTAGAAACTGGCAAAGCTGCGGCGGCTTTCGTCGGAGGACAAGTCGATGCGGTGGCAGTATTTGCGCCGTTTACCACGCAGGCATTAAAACGCTCGAACAGCAAGGAACTGTTTAGTTCAAAAGACTTTCCGGGGGCGATTTCCGATCATTTGGTATTCACGCGAAAGTTTATCGGCGAACACCCCGATCGAGTGCAATCCCTGGTCAATTCATGGTTTGCCACATTGGAATACATAAAATCAAATAAAGAGAAATCTTACCAAATTTTAGCAAACCGCGCCGGAGTCAGCGTAGAGGAATACAAAGAATATGAAAACGGCACTAAGATATTTACGGTCGAGGAAAACTTGAAAGCCTTTCAACCGGGAAACGACATGACATCATTGCAGTTTGCGGCGGCAGAAATGACCAAATTTCTCGTAGATGTAAATTTAGCCAAAACCCAACCAGATATCAGCAAATTATTTGACGATCGCTTTATCAAAGCTTATTCTGAAGGTAGAAGCTAGAAGGCAAAAAACCAAAATTTCATAAATTACAGACACAATAAACTCTCACAAATATTGCTTTTTTAAATTACCAAAAACTAATCAAATTCCTCGATAAACCCTTCTGCAATTAAATCATGCCACCAAATCCCGATCCCGGAGCCCTCCCATCTCAACTCAAGCAAAAAAGCCTAAATCCCACCGTTTTCTGGCGGATTGCGGAAGAGATACCACAACCCCTGAATATTGGGTTAACGGTAACATCGATCGCACTGCCGCTGCTGCTGTGGTGGCTAGTAACAACCTTCGCCAACGTAGACCCCAAATTTTTGCCTTCACCCGGCAAAGTTGTAGAGGCATTTGGCCGGCTGTGGAACACTCGCGAACTTTTGAAAGACACGGTAGCGAGTTTGTGGCGGGTGGGAGTGGGCTTTCTGTTCGCCTTGCTTTTTTCCATACCAATTGGCGTGCTGATGGGCAGTTTTCCCAGCATTCGCGCCTTGCTAGAACCCATGTTCGGCTTGATGCGATATATGCCCGCACCAGCATTCATTCCCCTGCTAATTCTTTACTTGGGAATCGGCGAAGAGCCCAAAATTACCCTGATATTTATCGGTGTCTTTTTCTTCAATTCGCTGATGGTGATGGATACAGTCAAGTTTGTTCCAAAAGACTTGATCGAAGCTACTTATATGTTGGGCGGCAATCGCTGGGAAATTCTCACTCAAGTTATTTTTCCCCACGTTTTGCCGGGAATTCTTGATGCTAGCCGCATCAACTTAGCTGCGGCTTGGCAATTGGTAATCGTCTCGGAATTGATTGCTGCCACCGAAGGCTTGGGCCGCCGGATCAGCGTCGCAGGTCGATTTCTCCGAACCGATGAAATTTTTGTGGGGCTGATTGTCATTGGGGCGATCGGACTGACTTTTGACTTGCTTTTTCAATATGTGCTGCGGGTTTCTTGTAAATGGTCAAGTCAGAAACAGTAAGCAGATGTTGAAGGAAGGGGGAAGGAAGAAGGAAGAAGGAAGGGGGAAGAAGGCAGTGGTGTAAACTAAGATTAAAACCCAGGCGAGATATCGTTTTTAGTCCTAAAATTTACCGATTTTGGGTATCAAAAAATCAAATTTTTACTTACAATACAGAGGATAAACTCATGTTTCTGGAAATCAACAATCTGCACAAAAACTTTGAAACGAAAAACGGTAAATTAGTTGTCCTCAAGGACATCAATATGAGCATCAAGCAAGGCGAATTTATCTGCGCGGTAGGCGCATCCGGTTCGGGCAAATCTACTCTTTTGAGGCAGATTGCGGGATTGGACAAGCCGACAACCGGAGAAGTGAAAATTGACGGCAAGGAAGTTATTTCGCCTGGGCCCGATCGAGGTATGGTATTTCAGCATTACACTCTTTATCCTTGGATGAACGTGCAGGAAAATGCCGAGTTTGGCCTCAAACTTCAAGGCGTTGCCAAGAAGGAGCGGCGCGAACAAGCGAGCTATTATTTGAGTGTGGTAGGATTGACGCAGTTTGCTTCGTCGCTGCCGAAGGAATTGTCGGGCGGGATGAAACAGCGGGTGGCGATCGCCCGCGCCCTCGCTTCTGAACCTAAAGTGTTATTAATGGATGAACCTTTCGGCGCCTTGGATATCCACACTAAAGAATCGATGCACGAATTCATGCTCGATTTGTGGCGCCGCACTCAGATTACAATCTTTATGATTACCCACGATGTCGAAGAAGCGGTGTTTCTTTCCAATCGAATTTATGCTTTGGGTGCTCGTCCCGGTACAGTGAGAAAGGAAATGTCGATTAATTTGCCCGATCGCACTCCCAGCGTTAAACGGCACGCCAAATTCCACGATTATCGCGACGAACTCATGGATTTGATGCGGAAACACGGACAGGAAGCAGTTGCAATGGCTGCTTAAATAAAAATAGGTTTGTAGTTGCACATTTTGGGCCTGCGCCAAGAGTTCAACTACAAACCTAAGTAAGTGGAAACTCAACATCTTGCACCATTGTCAATTACCTATTTAGGAACGGGTTCTCCAGCCCGTTCCACAATAAAGTTGAGTTTTGTGGAACGGGCAAGATGCCCGTTCTTGAGAATGGTTCAAGATATCAGTGGAGATAAATTTTACATTCGGAAAGTGCGCGTTTTGCAGCTACAAAATACTATTGTTTTGTTTTGCTAACTACCCAAATACATCAGGAGGAACTCATGGTGCAACTATCATCGATCGACACAAAATCTCAACTCAATTCCGACCTCGTATTAATGCAAGAAACCGTACCGGGCGGCGCTTACTGGTCGGGGGTCATCAAGCGGGGAAACACCCTGCGAATCACCGATTTAGAAGGCTCTCGCGGCGTTTCCATGCTGTGCTACAACGCCGACAATGCGATCGAACGTTTCAACGCAGCAGACACCGCCAAAATTCAATTCAACGCCTTTCTCAAACAAGGCATGGTGATCTACACAGACATGGGACGCATCCTATTTTCTATCACCCAAGACACCTCCGGCTGTCACGATTTGCTAGCAGGATGCAGCAACGCCATTAGCAATGCCAAAAAATACGGCGAAGGAGACTGGAAAAACTCCCGCGACAACTTCCTCAAAGCCCTAACTCGGTGGGGTTTAGGCAAAAAAGATATCATGCCCAACCTCAACTTATTTACTCGCATTGCCGTCAAACCAGACGGCACGATGGAGTTTCGCGAAGGCTGCGAAAAACCGGGGAGTTTTATCGATTTGCGAGCCGAAATGAACGTATTGACCATTATCTCTAACTGCCCCCACATCCTGCATCCGGGTTCAACTTACGATCCAAAACCCATCCAAATTCAGATTGTGAAAACCCCCGCACCCGCACCAGACGACTTGTGCCGCACCGCCAACCCGGAAGCAGTGCGCGGCTTCATCAACACCGATGCTTTGTTCGTGCAATAGACCCGATTCCACAACTCAATCTTATCCGCAGCAATCTGCGGTGAAAAATTCTGCACTTCCCTCACAAAAAGTGAATCATGACTGCAACTACCCAACAAATCCTCGCTCCAGAAACAGCAATTTACAACGAAGTTTTACCCGCCAGACATCCCTGGTCTCGTGTCATCAAAAAAGGACAGATTCTCCGCATTGTAGATTTAGGCGGAAATCAAGCAGTAGACTTTTTGGTTTACAATGCCGATGACCCGTCCGAACGCTACAGCGCCCCCGATACGATCGTCAATCAAGGCAACATCTTTGTCACTACCAACAGCCAACTCATTTCCAACGAAGGGCGAGTCCTGATGACCATAATTGCTGACTCCTGCGGGCGGCACGATACCTCCGGCGGCGCCTGTAGCTGCGAGAGCAATTCGGTGCGGTTTGGACTCGATAAAAAATACCAGCACGCCTGTGTTGAAAATTTCCTCGCCGCAATTCTTCCCCACGGTTTGGGTAAGCGAGATTTAGTCAGCAATATCAACTTCTTTATGAATGTTCCGGTTAGCGAAGATGGCACGCTTGAAATTGTTGACGGCATCTCCGATCCGGGAAGTACAGTTGATTTGCGAGCCGAAATGAACGCGCTGGTTGCTATTTCTAACTGCCCGCAAATGAACAATCCTTGCAATGCTTACAATCCTACGCCGATTCAGTTGATTGTTTGGGATGCGGTGTAAAATAGCGTGGGTACTGCCTCCGCAATCTTTTTAGGGCGGGCTAGAAGCTCACCCCACAAGAAAATTCACTCTTGGTGGAACAGGCATCTTGCCTGTTCTTCAGGATAGTACAAGGTGTAAAGAGATACCCATTAAGAATTACCAATTACCAGTTATCAATTACAAATTACAAATTACAAATTACCTAAATGTTTGACAAAGTTTTGATTGCAAATCGCGGTGAAATTGCCTGCCGAATTATCCGCACGCTCGATCGCCTCGGAATTGCTTCGGTAGCAGTATATTCTGAAGCCGACGCCCGCGCCAAGCACGTTTTCGCCGCCAGCGAAGCCGTTTGTATCGGTGCAGCCGCCGCAGCCGAGAGTTATTTGCGGTTCGATCGCATTCTCGAAGTTGCGCGCCAAACTAAAGCTCAAGCTATCCATCCGGGTTACGGCTTTTTGAGCGAAAATGCTGAATTTGCCGAAGCTTGTGCAAGCGAAAATATTGCATTTATCGGCCCGACTCCGAGTCAGTTGCGCTGCTTCGGATTGAAGCATACCGCGCGGGAAATAGCCGCTGCAAATCAAGTGCCGCTAACTCCCGGAAGCGAACTTTTAGCAAGTTTAGAGGATGCGGAAAAAGCGGCTGGGGCGATCGGCTATCCGGTGATGCTGAAAAGTACCGCAGGCGGCGGCGGCATCGGTTTGCAGGCTTGTTTTGGCGATCGAGATTTGGCAGAAGCATTTGAAAAAGTACAGCGTTTGAGTCAAAGCAATTTTAAACAAAGCGGCGTTTTTTTAGAGAAATACATTCAAACAGCCAGACACATTGAAGTCCAAATCTTTGGAGATGGCAAAGGAAATGTCATAGCCTTGGGCGAGCGAGATTGTTCGGTGCAGCGGCGCAATCAAAAAGTAATTGAAGAAACCCCCGCCCCTGCTATTAGCGACGAACAGCGAAATCAGTTGTACGGTGCAGCAGTCCGGTTGGGAAAAGCCGTAAATTACCAGTCAGCCGGTACTGTTGAATTTGTATTTGATGTCGATGCGAAACAGTTTTATTTTTTGGAAGTCAACACGCGCTTGCAAGTTGAACACGGCGTTACTGAAGCTGTCAACAATATCGACCTCGTTGAGTGGATGGTTAAACAGGCTTCTGGAGATTTGTTCCCCCTGGAAGAGTACCGCTATCGGCCGCAGGGACACTCCATTGAGGTGCGAATTTATGCCGAAGATGCCGGCAAGAATTTTCAGCCGAGTTCCGGGTTGCTGAATCAAGTTGCGTTTCCCGAAAACGTCCGCTGCGACAGTTGGATAGAAACCGGCACGGAGGTTACTCCTTTTTACGATCCGCTGCTAGCCAAAGTAATCGTTTGCGGGGATAATCGAACCCAGGCGATCGCTCAACTCAAAGCTGCTTTAGATGCCAGTGAAATAGCGGGAATTGAAACTAATTTAGATTACCTCCGCCAGATTTTGGACGATTCCCGATTCAGCCGGGGCGAACTGAGTACGCGCTTTTTAAACTCTTTTGAATACGCACCTTTAACGATCGATGTATTGGATGGGGGAACCTACAGCAGCATTCAAGATTATCCGGGGCGGATTGGCTATTGGGATGTTGGCGTGCCGCCTTCTGGGCCGATGGATCATCTGGCATTTCGATCGGCAAATCGTTTAGTAGGAAATCCCGAATCAACAGCAGGATTGGAATTCACAGCGACAGGCCCTACTCTGCGGTTTAATGCCGATACAGTTATTAGTTTGACTGGTGCAACTATGAAGGGAACGCTAAACGGCGAATCGGTGCCGTTTTGGACGGCAATTCCCGTAAAAGCTGGCAGCATTCTCAAGTTAAAAGCCATTCAAGGCGGCGGCTACCGCACTTATTTAGCAGTCAAACACGGCTTTAATGTCCCCGATTATTTGGGCAGCAAATCAACTTTTGTACTGGGCAAATTTGGCGGACACGCGGGCCGCACGCTGCGTCCGGGAGATGTGTTAAAACTCAACCAAACTGCAACTCTGGAAGCGGAATTATCTTTGCCTCCGGAACTAATTCCCACCTACAGCAATAATTGGGAAATCGGCGTTTTGTACGGGCCTCACGGCGCGCCGGATTTCTTTACTGAGTCAGACATCGAAATGTTTTTCTCCACAGAATGGCAAGTGCATTACAACTCGACGCGGACGGGCATTCGGCTGATCGGCCCGAAGCCCACCTGGGCGCGTCAAGACGGCGGGGAAGCGGGTTTGCACCCGTCTAACATTCACGATAATGCTTATGCGATCGGCACGATCGATTTTACGGGCGATATGCCTGTAATTCTCGGTCTTGACGGCCCGAGTTTGGGAGGTTTTGTCTGTCCTGCTACTATTGTGCAGTCGGAATTGTGGAAAATCGGGCAACTAAAACCGGGGGACAGCATTCGCTTTCACTGTTTGAGTTTTGCTGAAGCTTTGCAGCGGGAATTAGCACAAAATCTGCAAATTGCTACTTTTAGTTTGCCTGTTTTTGGGGAAAATGCGGAGGAATTGCCCGCCGTTCCCGCTTCTCCAATTTTGCACCAAATTCCCGAATCTCCGGGACAGGTTGCTGTTACTTACCGTCAAGCTGGGGATAAATATATTCTAGTTGAATACGGCCCGTTGGTGCTGGATTTAAATTTGCGTTTTCTGGCGCACGCATTGATGGAACATTTGAAAGCAAATCCGTTGCCTGGTGTTATCGAATTAGTGCCGGGAATGCGATCGCTCCAAATTCACTTTGAGGGCCGCCAGATTTCGCAACAGCAGCTAATGCAGGCGCTGATTGCGGCGGAGGCGGAACTTCCGGCGATCGAGGATTTGGAAGTGCCGGCGCGAATTGTGCACTTGCCTTTATCTTGGGAAGATGAATCGACGCTGTTGGCAATTGAAAAATATATGCAGTCTGTGCGATCGGATGCACCTTGGTGTCCCAGCAATATTGAGTTTATTCGCCGCATAAACGGGCTTGAAAGCATCGAACAAGTCAGAGAAATTGTATTTAATGCTAGCTATTTAGTGATGGGTTTGGGAGACGTTTATTTAGGCGCGCCCGTTGCAACTCCCCTCGATCCGCGCCACCGTTTGGTTACTACTAAATACAATCCCGCCCGCACTTGGACTCCTGAAAATGCAGTTGGCATTGGCGGCGCGTATTTGTGCGTTTACGGCATGGAAGGGCCCGGAGGTTATCAATTTGTCGGTCGCACGGTGCAAATGTGGAATCGGTTCAAACAAACGGCGGATTTCCAGTCTGGTAAACCTTGGCTTTTACGGTTTTTTGACCAAATCCGATTTTATCCGGTTTCCCATGAGGAATTGCACCGCTGTCGGGAAGCATTTATCGAAGGGAAGTTTAAATTAAAGGTTGAGGAAATCACTTTTAATTTGAGAGAATACAATGAGTTTTTGCATTCCATTGCTAACAGTGCGGCTGAATTTAAAGCGCAGCAGCAGGCCGCATTTAATGCAGAGCGCGATCGCTGGGCCGCATCCGGGGAATTTGAAGCTGAATCTGCAGCAGAATCCTCGGCGGATGTGGCTTCTGAAACAGCGGCGGAGGTTACTTTGCCGATCGGTTGTGAGGCAGTTGTCGCTCACGTTTCGGCCAATGTTTGGCAGGTGCTGGTTAATGTTGGAGATGCGGTTGCAGAGGGCGATCGCCTGTTAATTTTGGAAGCGATGAAAATGGAAATTGCTATTACTGCTGATGTTGCGGGGACTGTTGCCGAGTTGTTTTGTGAAAAGGGGCAAACGGTGACAGCCGGACAAATTCTAGCGGCTGTTCAACCCCATTAAAGATACTTCAAATCCCCGCAGTAAAAATATTTTTCCCCAAACAAAAAGCGCCCCTATTTCTAGGAGCGCTTTTTGTTATCGAGGACTAAAACTTAGCCGTTGATAGAAGGAGCAACCATTGCTACGGGAGTTGTCTCACTAGCAGCCAAGTCGAGAGGGAAGTTGTGAGCGTTGCGCTCGTGCATTACTTCCATACCCAAGTTAGCGCGGTTGATGACATCAGCCCAAGTATTGATGACACGACCTTGAGAGTCGATAATCGATTGGTTGAAGTTGAAACCGTTCAAGTTGAAAGCCATCGTGGAGATACCCAAAGCGGTAAACCAGATGCCGACTACTGGCCATGCACCTAACAAGAAGTGCAAGGAACGGCTGTTGTTGAAGGAAGCGTATTGGAAAATCAAACGACCGAAGTAGCCATGGGCTGCGACGATGTTGTAGGTTTCTTCTTCTTGACCGAATTTGTAACCGTAGTTCAAGGATTCGGTTTCGGTTGTTTCGCGAACCAAGGAAGAAGTAACGAGAGAACCGTGCATTGCAGAGAACAAGCTACCACCGAAGACACCAGCTACTCCCAACATGTGGAAGGGGTGCATCAGGATGTTGTGCTCGGCTTGGAACACGATCATGAAGTTGAAGGTGCCGGAGATACCCAAGGGCATACCGTCAGAGAACGAACCTTGTCCGATGGGGTAGATCAAGAATACTGCGGTTGCTGCTGCTACTGGTGCAGAGTAAGCGACGCAGATCCAAGGACGCATACCTAAGCGGTAAGACAGTTCCCATTCACGACCCATGTAGCAGAAAATGCCGATGAGGAAGTGGAAAACTACCAATTGGTAGGGGCCGCCGTTGTACAACCACTCATCGAGGGAAGCTGCTTCCCAGATGGGGTAGAAGTGCAAGCCGATGGCGTTGGATGAAGGAACAACTGCACCTGTGATGATGTTGTTGCCGTACATCAAGGAACCTGCTACTGGTTCGCGGATGCCGTCGATGTCCACTGGAGGGGCAGCGATGAAGGCGATGATGTAGCAGATGGTGGCGCCCAGCAAGGTGGGAATCATCAAGACGCCGAACCAACCTACATAAATGCGGTTTTCGGTGCTGGTGACCCAGTTGCAAAACTGGTCCCACAGGTTGGCGCTTTCGCGCTGCTGTAAGGTTGTGGTCATGGTTTTATGATTGCTTTATTTGGTTGTCAATGTTCGGATGATGTTTCTATTATTAACGGTGTTGTTAAGGTTTGTAAAGGGGTTGAGCGACAGTTTAACTGATGACTGCGATTAGGAAAGCTGATGAAAACAGAGACAGGGGCGAAAAAGGCGATCGCCCCCGCGCGAAAAGATATGCCAGCCTGCTCTTCGGCGCACCTCAACCCTAACGAACGGGAGCTATGGGAGGTGGAGAAGGTAGAGTAACAGGAGCGAGGGTAGGTGGAGAGACCGGCCTGCGAGGAGGTGGAGCACTGCTGAACTGCTGGAGTTGCTGCGGGGTGAGCGATCGCAAAATTCTCAGTCCCAGAGTGTCTCGGGAGATGCTTAAAGCGTAGGATGGCTCCAAATACGGGCGGAAATTGGATTTGTTGTTCAAATAGCTTTCCATGAAAGCTAGGCTGAGTCCGCTGAGGTAGCGGCGGGCTAAAGCTGGTTCGGGCCCGATGACCTGTGCTGGTGGTATAAATATGCTTTGAGGGGAATCCTCGATCGTTGAGAAGTGAGTCCCGTTGTTCATCAGTACCAGATATTTGTTGGGCGATGTCAGCCAAGTGAACGGTTGAATTTGTTCCAGCAAAGCGGGGGCGACGGTATCGGCGCTGCCTGCGATTACCATGACTGGGATTTGGATTTTGCTGAGGTTTGTTTCGCCGAGAATGCTGCTGACGATCGGGTTGATGGCGATCGCAGCTTTGATGCGCGGGTCGCCGAAATTGTACTGGCTGCGCTCTAGGCTGCGGGCGCGGCACTGCAACAGCAGGGAGAGGTTCCAAGTCTCGTTTTCGAGCTGGCAATCTTGGTCTAGCTGTGCAAAATTAATCCCCGCCCCAGCTAATGCTAAAGCCGTATAGCCGCCGAAAGACTGGCCGATGACGCCCACTCGCTGCAAGTCGAGCTGCCCTTGGTAAGTCGGATCGGTTGTAGAAAGTTTGGTTAAATAATCCAGAAGGTCTTTGATGTCGAGGGGGCGGTTGACAAATTCTGCTGGTTCTGATACTTCTCTAGCTCTGCCTGTTACTAAGTCTTGGATTTGTTGGGCGTTGCTGCCGGGGTGTTCGGGGACGGCGACGGCAAAGCCGTAGGAAGCTAAGTGTTTGGCTAGATACTGGAAGGAAGTGCGATCGGAACCTAAACCGTGGGAAATTACTACTACTGGGGCCGGTTGCTGGCTGCCCTGCGGCAGGTAAATGTCCATATCAAAGGTGCGAGCGCGATTTGGACTCGTCACAGTTACCGATGATTTTTTCCAAGTATAGGGGCCCGGTAGCTGGGGCTGCAGCATTTCGGCGGGCGGTATGGCGGGTTCAGAGGCTGCTTGTGCTTCGGACAACTGGGCGACTCCGGCGATCGTCTGATTGGAACGGTTGATCAGGGATGTCAGCACGTTCCCGATAGCCAAGCCACGGGCTATGTCAATCCTGATGCCGTAAGTGGGGAATTTCCGCAGCACGTTGAGAATTGTCAGGCCTTCTGGATCTGAGGCTGCTAAAATCAGGGCGGCTCGCATGGCATAAAATCCGGGCTGCCGAGCTTTGGTTTGAATTACTCGGCCCAAGCGCTTCAGCAGCACTTCTCCTTGAGGCGTGTAAAGGAATTGGGCGATCGTCACGTGGCTGATTTCAGATTTCGCTTGCAGGGCGCTGCGAATCTCAGCTAGCTGTGCTTTGTCGGCGTACTGAGCCAAGCCGTCCAAGTTTGAGTCTATTATGCCTTCTTTGGCGAAGAGTGCCAGGGATTCGATGGAAACTGATTCTTCTAGCGGCCCGTAAGTTATGTAAATTCTCTCGGCACCCATTGCCGGTGCGGCGGTGCAAACAGCCGTGAATGCAAACCATCCTAGGTATTTTTGGGCGATCGACCGCCGAGTGCGAAGGGCAGCAGTGGAGAGACTCGAAAACAGACAGTTCATAAGTTTCAAACCTAGGACTTCTAATAATTAGTCGGTGAAACGATGTAAATTGTTTCGTCAGTATTTAATGCCGGAAAATCACTCTGTTGGTTCGGATGCTTCGGAAATTAGGTTATCGTGGGAAGCATAGCCAAAACAGCAATTTTCTAACCTGACAAGACTAGCTGAAATTTACAATTCAACGCCGAGGGGTCAAACCTGCTGGAATGCCCATTGATTATTTTTTCAGCTATGCAAGATATTTTCGATCGAGTTTGTAAATACAGCCTGAGTGAGAGAATTTATTATGTTCAATGCAACTGCTATCCTGATTGACGCTTTTGTTCAAGAGCTGCAGGCCGGCTACCGTCGAACCTACGGCAAGTACAAGCCTGACTACCCTGAAATTATCGCCTGGGCAGGGACTATGGCTCTGGAAAATATCGCTAACTGCGATGCTCTATACCACAATGTGGAACACACAATGCTCGTGGCTTTGGTGGGACAAGAGATTCTCCGCGGCAAACATATTCGCGAAGGGGGAGTGTCGCCGGAAGATTGGCTGCACTACCTGATCTCGCTGCTGTGCCACGATATCGGCTACGTGAAAGGTGTTTGCCGCCAAGACCAAGAAGCTGTGGGACTCTACGCTACGGGTATTGACGGGGGCATGGTTTCTGTGCCAATAGGTGCCACTTCTGCCAGTTTAACTCCTTATCATGTCGATCGAGGAAAACTTGTAATTGACGAACGCTTCGGCGGCCACACATTAATTGATGCCGAACAAATCAAGCGCAATATTGAATTGACGCGCTTCCCAGTACCTGCTAGCGAAACTCATCAAGACAGAAACAATTACTCTGGACTCGCTAGGGCCGCCGATTTGATCGGTCAGTTGAGCGATCCCAATTACCTGCGAAAAATAAGTGCTCTGTTCTACGAATTTGAGGAAGTCGGCACTAATAAAATCTTGGGCTACAAATCTCCGGGAGATTTGCGGCAAAATTACGCCAAGTTTTATTGGAATGGTGTTTTTCCATACATTCCAGCAGCTTTGAACTACTTGGAATTGACCCAGGGAGGCAAACAGATTATTGCCAACCTCTACGCCAACGTCTTTCAGGTAGAACACGCTGAACCGCTCGCTTTCACCAAGCCGAACGCTCAAGAATTTATCAAATCCCGCGCTAATGGCAATTTGAACAGCGAAAAAGATGGTGAGAATCTTCAAGCTGCCATGTCCGGGGAAAACAAGAAATTTACCGAGTTTCCCGACTTGAATCTGTGATGATTTAACCAGCCTTATGCTGAAGTAAATCAAGCGAGCCAGAATTAGGAGATTTTTTTAAAACCTAATTGCTGACTCGTCTTTTTTGGAGCTATAATAGAGCTAAGAAATCGGTGTTTGTTAAGGAGAGTTAGGTCATGGCAACCAACAATATTGAAGTCGTTTTTAGCTTTGATACAACTGGCAGTATGTACCCTTGCTTGACGCAAGTTCGTCGGAAAATTAAAGAGACGGTAACGAGACTGCTCGATGAAATTCCTGGCATTCGCATTGGCATTATTGCTCACGGCGACTATTGCGACGCTGACAGCACTTACGTAACTAAACACCTCGATTTGTCAGGCGATGTCGGCACAATTTGCAATTTTGTGGAAAATGTAGAGCCAACTGGCGGTGGCGATGCTCCAGAATGTTATGAATTAGTGTTGCACGAAGCTCAGTCACTTTCTTGGACTCCAACTAATTCCAAAACATTGGTACTAATTGGCGACGACATCCCGCACGCACCCGCTCAAACTCCTCAAAAACTTAACTGGCGTCAGGAAGTAGATAAGTTAGCACAGATGGGAATTACCGTTTACGGCATCCAAGCTCTCAACCGTAACCACGCCACTTTATTCTACAAAGAAATAGCCGAAAAGTCGGGCGGTTTTCACCTCAATCTTGACCAATTTTCATACATCACAGATTTCTTTTTAGCCGTTTGTTACCAACAGTCATCTAACGAACAACTACAAGCTTACGAACAAGAAGTTGTCAGTGAAGGTCGCATGAGTCGCGGATTGAACAAGATGTTTGATACCATGCTCAAGCGGGAAGGCGTTGCTGTTTACGAATCAGCAGAATTGCGAGCCGTCAAACCGGGGAGATTTCAGATTCTAGACGTTGACAGCGAGATTTCAATTAAAGCTTTTGTTCTGGAGAATGGTTTGACTTTTAAAACCGGGCGCGGGTTTTATGAATTTACTAAAACCGAAACTATCCAAGGTAAGAAAGAAATTGTGCTGATGGATCGTTCGACAGGGGATTTGTTTGAAGGAGAAGCGGCGCGAGAAATGTTGGGTTTGCCAATGGGCGAGACAGTTCGCATCAAACCGAGCAATCTAGAAAAGTATGCGGTTTTTGTGCAAAGTACCTCGGCAAATCGCAAGCTGATGGGGGGAACTCGTTTCCTTTATGAAGTTGAAGATTGGGATCGTTAATCAATCTTAAATGTCCAAACTACAACCGCAGATCGATGCAGATCGGGGTAAAATCTCTATTATCTGTGTTTGTGTTATGGTCTGCGGTTAAAAACTACACTTTCAAATTAATATGCAACCCGAAATCCAGCAGCAAATTCAACAGTTGAGGCAGCAGCTACAGGAAGCTAGCTATGCTTATTATGTTCTAGATGCGCCGATTATGCCAGATGAAGTGTACGATCGACTTTATCGCCAGTTGCAAGACTTAGAATCAGATTATCCGGAATTAATTACTGCGGAAAGTCCGACTCAGCGGGTGGGAGAACAGCCTGCTACTCAATTTTTTAGCGTCAAGCACAATATTCCTCTCTACAGTTTGGAAAATGCTTTTAATTTTGAGGAATTTGCTAAATGGCAGGAACGCTGGCAAAGGGTAGCACCTCCCTTAAGCCCCGGTCAAGAAGGAAATGCACCCCCCCTAACCCCCCCTTATCAAGGGGGGGGACAAGAGGGAATAACATCTTCCATTAGCAATCAGGAAAATAGGGAAATTACTCCCCCCCTTGCTAAGGGGGGGTTGGGGGGGGTTTCCTATGTTTGCGAGTTAAAAATTGACGGTTCTGCTTTAGCGTTAACCTATGAAAATGGGGTGTTAGTTCGCGGTGCGACGCGCGGAGACGGCATTGCGGGAGAGGAAATTACTCAAAATGTCAAAACTATTCGTTCGATTCCTTTAAAGCTCAATTTAGATAATCCGCCGCCTTTTGTGGAAGTGCGGGGAGAGGCTTTTTTGTCTTTAGCTGTGTTTGAAGAAATTAATCGCGAACGGGAAAAAGCAGGGGAACAATTGTTTGCTAATCCTCGCAATGCTGCGGCGGGTACGCTGCGGCAGTTGGATTCTAAAATTGTGGATAAGCGCAGGTTGGATTTCTTTGCTTATACTCTGCATTTAGATGAGGGTAACGAGGAGAAGACGCAGTGGGATTCGTTGGAATTGTTGCGAAGAATGGGGTTTAAGGTGAATCCCAATCGCAAAATTTGCTATTCTTTGGATGAGGTTCGGGAGTATTACGAATATTGGGATACTGAACGGCGAAATTTGCCTTACATGACGGATGGGGTTGTTGTTAAGATTAATTCGGTTTTGCTGCAACGACAATTGGGTTTTACTCAGAGGTTTCCGCGCTGGGCGATCGCACTTAAGTATCCCGCGGCCGAAGTGCCTACAATAGTAGAAGCTGTCACCGTGCAAGTAGGGAGAACCGGGGCTCTGACGCCTGTAGCGGAACTCAAACCGGTGCAGTTGGCGGGGACGACGGTTTCGCGGGCTTCGCTGCACAACAGCGATCGACTTTCCGATCTGAACCTGCACATTGGCGATACTGTAATTGTCAGAAAAGCTGGGGAAATTATACCAGAAGTTGTGCGAGTTTTACCGGAACTTCGGCCCCAAAATGCTCAACTTTTCCAAATACCTAGTTGCTGTCCCGAATGCCGGCAGCCTGTGGTTCGGGAAAAGGGGGAGGCCGTTACTCGCTGCATCAATACATCTTGTCCGGCGATTTTGAGGGGTTCGCTGATACATTTTTGCAGCCGAGATGCTCTCGATATTAACGGTGTTGGGGAAAAGTTGGTGCAGCAGATGGTTGATAGCAATCTGGTGCATTCTGCTGCGGATTTGTACGATTTGACTGCGGAAAGATTGATGAGTTTGGAACGCATGGGTAAGAAGTTAGCAGAAAAGTTGGTAAGTGCGATCGCCAATTCCAAAACTCAACCTTGGTCGCGGGTATTGTATGCTTTAGGAATTCGCCACGTCGGCAGCGTCAATGCTCAATTGCTGACAGAAAGATTTACCAATGTGACCGATTTGGCCTCTGCATCAGCCGCAGCTATTGAAGGCGTTTACGGTATTGGGCCAGAAATTGCTCAATCTGTTTATCAGTGGTTTCAAGTGCCGGCCAATCAAAGTTTAATTGCACGGTTGAAAACTGCGGGCTTGCAATTGCAGTCAGAAGTGAAAAATCAAAATTTAGCCAGCACAAATTTACAACTTGCAGGCAAAACTTTTGTGCTGACGGGAACTTTGCCCACTTTGAAACGAGATGAAGCTAAAGATTTGATTCAAAAAGCAGGAGGTAAAGTCACAAGTTCTGTGAGTGCTAAAACAGATTATGTGGTTGTGGGAGAAGATGCGGGTTCTAAGTTGGAAAAGGCTCAATCTTTGGGGATAGAACTACTTTCGGAAGCTGAGTTATTAGAACTGCTATCGACACCATAAATAATTGGTGAAAGTTAATATATCTCTCTTTTCTTTTTCTGTTCGCCCTCTGCGCTCTCTGCGGTTCGCAAAAAAAGCGCTGATTCATTTCAGCCGTTTTCAAAGAAAATCCCCAACAATTCTATTACCCTAGGTGCAAAATAGCAGATCGCGAATTGCGCAATACGTCAAAAGGAATAGAAATCGCGTTAGCGAAGCCCTCGAAGAGGATCGTACTTCGTCAATCTACCTACTTGGCTAGCCCTGCCGCGGGGATCGGTTGTCGGTACAGGCTAGTTTTGCTAAAATTTGATAAACTTTGCAATAGCGATCGCAACTGCCAGATTAGCCAAGTCCCAGCAATCAGAGGAGATACATTATGTCTGAAATACCAGCAGAACAAACACAAACAAACTTGCCAACTCCAGAAACAACTACCGAAAGCTCAATTTCTGGGGTGGAAAACGTGAAAAATAGTTTGGGAAACGTCCTAAATAGTTGGAAATTGAAAGTAGGATTAGGAGTTGCTGTACTGTTTGCAGTGTCGCTATTTGCATTCTACTGGCAGCATATGATTGCAGTGATAGGTATGAAGAGTTGGTCGGCGCGATCTGGAGCTAACGCGATCGAATGTATGGTAAGAGATACTAATAACGACGAGTATGTCAGTTGCAGCGCCCTCCTCGACCAGCAGATTGTCCCTCTTGAGTGCAGTTCGAGTTTGTTCAATATCGGCTGTCGAGTCAATTACGGAACTGCAGCACCAAATCCGAGACAAAACAGCCCTAGATCCTAGATAGAGTATCTGCGGGTTAGAGATGATTGTTGAAGGAACAGATTTGCTACTTAAAATATGGGAGTTACAAAAAAACTCTCACCGTGAAAATAGTCCAGCAATAAAGAGCGGAAAACTCTTGTTTTTCTTGTTGTAAATTAGCAGGTAAGTAGACTTACCTGCTATTGCCATTAGGTAATCTGTGATAGATGATGCGCGGCAGTATATTGGCGATCCGAAGGTTTTTGATGATATTACTTTGGTGGTGATGAAACAGAAATAGAGTTGCAAACCCCCCGGAGCGATCGGCGGTTGAAATTGGGGAGATTCAGGGGGGAACCCCGCAACCGCCTCAAGCGCGCATTGCCCCTACTGTAGAAACTTTCGTCCCTAAGAAGCGGAGAGTGAAAAATAAAAATGGCAGCTTACCAAGGACTTCCGATTAGGGTGAAACTGCTCCAGTAGTAAGGATGAGAAAAATCTTGGTTTTGTTGTTGTATGTTAGTCGGTAAATTCAAGTTGCCCGCTGTTGTCACTAACTGCCCGTTTTCGCTCCTAACTTTACGAGCAATCATCGCCTGTTGAGCAAGTTGCAGAGTTTCTGCCTTAGTTGTGGCTCCTCGCAACTGGTGGTAAAATTCGCTCATCAGCCCCAAAGTGGCTCCATCGTCAACATACCACAAACTCCCTAAAGCAGATTTTGCGCCGGATTTTACTGCTAAACCTCCAAAACCTAACTCTGCTTCCCCATCGCCCAAAGCAGTTCTACAAGCACTTAAAACTAACAAGTCTACTTGCGGATTGCGCCAATTCAAACTCTCCATGCGATCGAGCTGCAATTGGGAATTCCACAGTTGAATGTATGAATTGCTCGGTTTTCCCGGTTTGAATTCAGCGTGAGTTGCTAGGTGAACGATGCGAAATCCTCCCTTGGCGTGTTCCGAGTTGAGATTATCTATAGTGAAACTGGAATTGAGGAAAGATGGCCCGTGCCACTGAGCCGAAATCGCCTGCAATTCGATCGGCACACTGGGCAAGGGCTGTTGGTCAACAAATTCTGACCGCCCCATTGCTAGCACTGTGGCGTCTCTAACTGCTCTATAATCGCTATTAGTCAAGCTGAAACTAGGAATTAGACTAAAACTGTATTTTTCAATTAAGAAGCCTTTACCGTCGTGCAAAGCGGCAAAGGGCAGGCTCCGCAATCCCGGATCGACTGACAGTAATAACGTCTGAATTCCTAAGTTTTGTAAGTCTTTTTCTAGGGGTGCAATCGCCCATTTATATAGTTGCTGCGCGGCGGCTAGATAAGTGCTAGTAGCGCGTTTTGCGGGATTTGTGATTTCATCGCGGAACTCCTTGACTGTGGGGAAAAGAGCAGCTCTGTTGGCTTCGGGAACGCTGTAGTGAATCGGCCGCCCCACGGGAGGAACTAAAATTAGTTCCAGTCGATCTTCTCGCGAGACTATGTAGATAATACCAGACCGCTTACCGGTTTGCTGTTCGATATTTTTTAAAGTTTGTTGGAAGGTCGCAATCATGATTTTTTGGTCTGGGAGGTTGGCTTTTACCCCCAGGTATTCTCCAAATTCTTGATTCCTGATTTCTTCGATTCCCCAGAGTGTTTCCTGTATGTCGTTACCTTCAAAAAGTCGATCGGGAGACGGAACATATCCCAGAACTAAATTAGAAGTAGGGTTGACTGTTTGCGGTTGTTTTGATCCTGGTGAGGGTGGTTCTACGATGCCGGGGGGTAATTTACTGGTGATACTTCGATCGATAGTTAAAACTCGATCGGCTGCTGCATCGGGATTGTCTACCGGTGGAATTTTGCGGCGTTGAAAGTCTTCTGAATCAGGGGTTGAAGATTCTCCTTGCGGTGTGGGTGTATCGTCGGCTGTGGGGGATGCTGCTGCTGTCACAGGTGCGGGCTCTTGTATTTCCGTAGGAGCGATCGCAGTTAATTCTGATACTAACTCTATTGGCTCCCTGGCGATCGGAGTGGGAGTTTCACTCGGAGTCGGAGTCGGAGTTACTACTGGAGTCGGAGTGACACTCGGAGTCGGAGTCGGAGTTACTACTGGAGTGGGAGTGACACTTGGAGTCGGAGTCGGAGTTACTACTGGAGTCGGAGTGACACTTGGAGTCGGAGTCGGAGTTACCAGCGGAGTGGGAGTGACACTCGGAGTCGGAGTCGGAGTTACTACTGGAGTTGGAGTGACACTCGGAGTCGGAGTCGGAGTGACTAATGGAGTCGGAGTGACTAATGGAGTCGGAGTCGGAGTGACTAATGGAGTCGGAGTCGGAGTGACTAATGGAGTCGGAATGACACTCGGAGTCGGAGTTGGAGTGACTACTGGAGTCGGAGTGATACTCGGAGTCGGAGTCGGAGTGATACTCGGAGTCGGAGTCGGAGTTACTACTGGAGTGGGAGTGACACTCGGAGTCGGAGTCGGAGTTACTACTGGAGTCGGAGTGACACTCGGAGTCGGAGTCGGAGTTACTACTGGAGTCGGAGTGACACTCGGAGTCGGAGTCGGAGTTACTACTGGAGTCGGAGTTGGCGTTGGCGTCGGATCAATGCCGTCATCAGTCGAAAACGCAATATTACCAACACTATTAGAACGCGGAAACGACTGCGATGTAATGGTAGATTGTCCTGTTGTAATTGCACCCGCCGTACCGTTGCTAGCAGCATCCCCCACCACAAACGGTTGAATCGGCGTCCCTCCATCTCCCCCAGCGTGTGTAATTGCGATATTTCCGCTACCTGTGCCGCCAGCAGTAGAAATGCTAGCAAATCCCGTCGGCGAAAAAGGTGTTGAAAAAGCACCCGTAGCGCGGAAAAAATTGCCTGTTATTGCTGTGACATCGCCGCCGGTACCGCCAGTACCGCCTTGGGCATTGATAAACTCTACTTGAATATCGCCGATCGGATCTAAGAACACATTGCCGGCATTTCCGACTATACCGCTAGAGTTAATTTGTCCCGCCGTAATTGAAGTTATCGCCTTAACAGTTATGTTACCGCCACTGTTTGCCGATGTATTCAAATTGCCTGCTGTGAAATTGTTACCGCTTGTAAATAGAATTTCTCCGCCATTAGTAGTAATATTTTTAACGCTTATGTCGCCCTTGGCAGTAATATCGACTTTGCCTGCGGTGACATCTCCCGATAAATTGACTTTTTCCGTGTTTGGTGCTGTCAATTGTTGCGCGTTAATTGTTGAGTTTCCTGTCACATTGCCAGCATTGTCGATCGCAAGATTTCCTAACTTGCTGGTGGCCCCCACCGCACCGTTGAAAGTGATGCTGCCGCTACCGGAGGCTAGTGTTAAGTTGCGGGTTCCATCAATACTGTCGATCGCACCCAAAGCAATATTTCCCCCTGCGGTACTAAATACCGCATCCTTTGTCAAAACCAGAGCATTGCTAATATTAATGTTGCCGTTATTAGTCGTAACATTCCCGCCTAATTTAGTAGTGAAAGCCGTAACATTAAAACCAGAATTGCTTTTAACATTGCCGATAAATTCCGCATTCGATGCAGTAACGTTCAAAACAGATAATGGCGTTGTTTCTCCAATATTTCCTTGCAGCAGCACATTACCATTCGCGGCATCTAAGCCCAACCAACGACCGCCATCGATCGCCCCTTTTATATTAATGCTACCAACGCTGCTTTTGAGATCGACCTGGTTTCCCAGTTGAACGTTGCCAGTCAAATCTATATTGTTAGTTGTATTGATGCCATAGTTCAAATTAATTGTTGAACCTTGGAGAGCAACACTGCTGTTGTCAAGTCCGGTGACAGTTCCATTAACTGCGATCGCACCTGTTCCCGTTTGAATATTTACGGGATCTAAAAATGTGAGATTAGAGGGAATACTAATATTGGCGCTGCTATCCGATCGCCCGATCGCGATCGAGCTAAATCCATTTTGAATCAAATTAAGTTCCGATGCCGTCAAATCTAAAGCGCTAGTATTGTTATCAGTTCCGCCAACAACAATATTTTGTCCGGCTGTTGCCGGTTGCAGCGTTAGCGGGCCACTACCCGAAACATTCCCAGAAAAATCAATTTCACCTGCAGTTAAAGTCAGCGGGTTACTACCTGCCGATAAACTCGAACCGAAAGCAATAGTTGCATCTCCTAGTGTAAAATTTACAGGAGCTTTTAATGTCACCGGACCGCTAAAACTAATGTTATCATTAGTTGTAGTGATATTTCCGCTAACCGCAACAGTTCCCCCGCCATTTTGAATAAATGCACCGTCTAAATTCAGGTTTTTCTCAATATTCAGATTTACCTTATTGGCAATTGTGAGCGTCCCGTCATTGGTGGTTGTTACAGTTCCTTTGAGATTAACATTATCAGCCGCAATACCCAGATTGCCAGCTACGTCAACTGTCTTGTTGAAAGTAATGTCGCTGCCTGAAAGAAACGAGTTTTTGGCAACAGTGACAGCATCTGCATAAGTTTGACTGCCGGTTGTAGTGACATTGCCACCTAAAGAAATCTTGCTGTTGGCAGTTAAATTAGTGAGAGGAGTTGTTTCGCCGATCGCACTTGTGAAGGTAATATTACTGCTAGCCGCCTTCACAGTCAAATCGCTGCTGCCGTTAACTGTATTATTGAAAGTAATGCTGTCACCTGAAAGAATCGGATTGTTGGCAATTGTCACTGCATCTCCGTAGGTTTGAGCGCCAGTGGTTGTCACATTGCCATTAAGTTGAGTTGTGCCGCCAATATCTGTAGTCAAACTCGCGGCATTGACTGTTTGATTAAATGCAGTTGTGCCTGTAGAGTTAGCTGTTAAATTGCCGATCGCACTTGCAGCACCAACTGCACCATTAAATGTCACATTACCGCTAATCGCCTTCGCCGTCAAATCGCTGCTGCCCTTAACAGTATCGTTGAAAGTAATATCGCTGCCGGAGAGAATCGGATTGTTAGCAATTGTCACTGCATCTCCGTAGGTTTGAGCGCCAGTGGTTGTCACATTGCCATTAAGTTGAGTTGTGCCGCCAATATCTGTAGTCAAACTCGCGGCATTGACTGTTTGATTAAATGCAGTTGTGCCTGTAGAGTTAGCTGTTAAATTGCCGATCGTACTTGCAGCACCAACTGCACCGTTGAATGTCACATTACCGCTAACCGCCTTCGCCGTCAAATCGCTGCTACCATCTACAGTATTGTCTAAAGTAATGCTGTCACCTGAAAGAATCGGATTGTTGGCAATTGTC